>NZ_JBMCZA010000221.1:34067-36274 GCF_048654705.1 Nocardioides sp. CPCC 206348 | reverse complement strand
GCGTCCTGGAGCGCTGCGACCACGCGGGGCAGGAACTCAGCGGCCACGGACTCGTGGACGAGCAGCGACTCGGCCGCGTTGCAGACGCTGGTGCGATGTGTCTTGGAGTTGAGGACGATCGACAGTGCCTTCTCGAGGTCGGCTGCCCTGTCGACGTACACGTGGCAGTTGCCGACGCCCGTCTCGATGACCGGCACCGTCGACTCGTTGACGACCGACTGGATCAGGCCCGCTCCCCCGCGAGGGATGAGCACGTCGACCAGGCCACGCGCCCGCATCAACGTCTTGACGCTGTCATGCGTGTCGCCGGGGACCAGCTGGATGACGTCGGGGGCCAGGCCGGAGGCCTCGACCGCGTCACGGAGCACGGCCACGATGGCGGCATTGCTCGAGCGGGCCGAGGAGCTCCCCCGCAGCAGCACGGCGTTCCCTGACTTCAGGCAGATGCCGGCCGCGTCGGCGGTGACATTGGGGCGGGCTTCGTAGATCATCCCGACCACGCCGAACGGCACCCGGACCTGGCGCAGCTCGAGGCCGTTGGCGAGCACGCCGCCGCGCACCACCTCGCCGACCGGGTCGGCGAGGCCCGCGACGTCGCGCAGGCCCTGGGCCATGTCCGCGAGGCGCCCCTCGGTCAACCGGAGCCGGTCGATGATGTTGGCGGGCGTGCCACCCTCCTCGGCGCGCGTGACGTCGTCGGCGTTGGCCGCGAGGATCTCGCCGGACCGGGCCAGCAGCGCATCGGCCATGGCCTGGAGCGTGGCGTCCTTGGCGGACCGGGTGGCGAGCGCCAGCCCCCGGCTGGCGACGCGCGAACGTTGGGCGACGCTGATGAATTCGGAAGTACTGCTCACCCAACCGAGCGTAGTTCCTGGGACGCCGTCACGCGGACGACGTCTCAGGCCCCATCGCTGTGTCAGGTCAGGCGCAGGGACGCCGCTTCGGCTCGATACCGGTCCGGTGGGTGACGTTGCGGTTGTCCCACATCGCGCGCCAACGCAGGTTGTAGGTCCTGAGCACGAGCGGGTCGTGGATCTCGTAGGTGACCTCGTCGCTGCCCAGCGCGGGCGCCGACCAGTTCTCCGAACCGGTGAAGACGACCTTCGTGGCCCGGCCCTTGTAGGTGCCGTCGACCGTCAGCACCTTCAGGTGGGAGTAGCACCGCGTTCCGTAGACCTGCTTCTCGCCGCCGGTCGAGAGCTTCATCCCGAAGTCCCAGTCGGCAGCCTTCACGCTGATGCCGGAGCCCTTGAGGATCCGGACGACTTCCTTGCTGATGACCGAACCGATCACCGCGACGACGCATCCCTCACGCTTGCGAGCAGCCACGGACTTCGCGATCCGCACGCCCCGCGTGCCGTACCAGGCATACATCGCGATACGGACCACGGTCTTGCCGCTGGCGCCGAAGCCCGGCTTGGTCCGGCAGTGGATCTGACGGACGCGGTCGAGCGCCAGGTCACCGGAGCTCGTGAACCGCACGCTCTCGCGAGGAGCCGCGAAGCGCTGGTAGTACACACCGAGGGTCTCGGTGCGGTACGTCATGCGCCGGGGCGACACGGCCCGGTCGAACTTCAGCTGGTTGAAGATCGCCAGGAAGCTCCGGTAGAGGTCGTGGTTGCCGTAGACGGTGTAGGCGTCGTTCCACTGTCCGCGCACCGCGCCGCCGCTGAGGTTGGCCGAGCTGTTGATGACCACACTGGTGGCCGCGCCTGCCCGGCTGAAGGTGTAGGTCTTCATGTGCATGTTGCCGCCGCGCGAACCGTTGCGGCACGCGTTCCTGCAGATGATCAGGAAGCTGTTGGCCCGCGGGTTCTTGCCCAGCTTGGCCTGCAAGCCCTTCTCGACCGGACCGATGAGGTTCGCGTTGACGACGATCTGGACGTTGACGCCGCGGTCCTTCGCTGCCTTGAGCAGGGTGGCGGTGTCGGAGCGGTCGATGTTGTACGACGCGAACCGGATCGTCGCACCGGGCGGCGTGTTGCGGATTCCGTCGTGGACCCGCTTCAGGATCGCCGTACGGCCCTCGTAGGTGCCGTTCGGGGTGTTGAAGACCGGGCCGACGGGCGGGAGCCACGTGGGAACCGTGGCGGCCGTCGTGGAGGCGACGGACGCCTCGGGCGCGGCGCTGGCACCCGCCACCTGCCCCGAGCCCGTGAGCAGGCCGAGCACCAGGAGGGAAGCTGCAGCAACGATCTTCATGGAGA
>NZ_JBMCZA010000221.1:31719-34012 GCF_048654705.1 Nocardioides sp. CPCC 206348 | reverse complement strand
AGCCGTTCAAACCGAAGGACGCCGCACCAAAGTACGACGTCCTCCGGCTGAAGAGAAACTGTCAGCCCTTGCGCTTCACGATCTCGGCGGTCACGGCGGGCAGCACGGAGTGCAGGTCCCCCACGACACCGAAGTCGACGAGCTCGAAGATCGGGGCTTCCTCGTCCTTGTTCACGGCGATGATCGTCTTCGACGTCTGCATGCCGGCGCGGTGCTGGATGGCACCGGAGATGCCGTTCGCGACGTACAGCTGCGGCGAGACGACCTTGCCGGTCTGGCCGACCTGGAAGGCGTGCGGCTTCCAGCCGGAGTCGACCGCGGCACGCGAGGCACCCACGGCTGCACCCAGTGCGTCAGCGAGACCCTCGACCGCGGTGAAGTCACCGCCGGTGCCACGACCACCGGAGACCACGATCGCGGCCTCGGTGAGCTCGGGACGACCGGTGGCCTGACGCGGCTGCGAGGCCACGATCTGCGCGGTCTTGGCGCCATCGGAGATGGTCGCAGCGAACTGCTCGACGGCGCCGGCGCCGGCACCCTCTTCCGGAGCGGCAGCGTTGGGCTTGACCGCGATGATCGGGGTGCCCTTGACGACCTTGGCTTCGACCGTGAAGTTGCCGGCGAAGACGGACTGGGTCGTGACGATGTCGCTGCCGTTGACCTGGACGTCCACGGCGTCGGTGATCAGGCCCGAGGAGAGCTTGATCGCCAGGCGACCGGCGATCTCCTTGCCCTCGGCCGAGGCCGGGACCAGGATCGCGGCGGGCGAGGCGGCAGCAGCGATCTGCTCGAGCACCTCGGCCTTGGGGGCCACGAGGTAGCCCTTGATCTCCGCGTCGTCGACGACGTAGACCTTGTCGGCGCCGTACGCCTTGACCGCGTCAGCAGCGGCGGCAGCCTTGTCGGCACCACCGATGAAGACGGCGGACGGGGACCCGATCCGCTTGGCGATCGCCAGCAGCTCGTAGGTGGGCTTCTTGACAGCACCGTCGACGTGGTCGACGAGAACGAGAACTTCAGACATGGCTCAGGCTCCTCAGATGAACTTCTTGGACGCAAGGAACTCGACCAGCGCCGTGGCGCCCGATCCGTCCTCGTCCTTGACGATCTCGCCGGCGGTGCGCGCCGGGCGTTCGGTCACGGTCTCGACCTTGGTCCAGGCAGCGTCGATGCCGACCTCGGAAGCGTCCACGCCGATGTCGGCGAGGGTGAGTGCCTCGAGGGGCTTCTTCTTCGCGGCCATGATGCCCTTGAACGACGGGTAGCGCGCCTCGCCCGACTGGTCGGTGACCGACAGGACCAGCGGCAGCGTGCCACCGATGACCTCGGTCGCGGAGTCACCGTCACGCTTGATGCGGACCTGGTCGCCCTGCGACTCGACCACGGCAGCGAGGGTCACCTGCGGGAGACCGAGACGCTCGGCCAGCATCGCCGGCACCACGCTCAGGCCACCGTCGGTCGACGCGAGGCCACCGACGATGAGCTCCGGGACACCGATCTTCTCGATCGCCTTGGCGAGCACGAGCGAGGTGGCGATGGCGTCCGAGCCGGCGATGGCGTCGTCCTGCACGTGGACGGCCTTGTCGGCGCCCATCTGCAGCGCCTTGCGCACGGCGGCCTCGGCGGCGGCGGGACCGACGGTCAGCGCGGTGACGGTGATCTCCTCGTCGGGGCGCTTCTCCTTGATCTGGAGAGCCTGCTCGACGGCGTACTCGTCGAGCTCCGAGAGGAGACCGTCGACGCCGACGCGGTCAACAGTGTTGTCCGCCTCGAACTTCCGGTCGCCCGTGGCGTCGGGAACGTACTTCACAAGAACGACAATGTTGGAGAGAGTCATGGTTGTGGCCGGACCGGCCCCTTCCTGTGCAACGAGCCCCGCGCCGTAGTTGGCGCAGGGAACAACTGTGTGGTCCTCTTCAGGACAGCGTTCGGCAGGCTACCGTCCGGTTCGCCACCGCGGAAACCGCATCTCAGTGGACTACCTCACAGTCCCTGGCCGAACAGGCTGGTTCAGGGCCGGATGACCCTCTCGAGAAGCCGGCCGATGACGAGGTAGACGACAGCGGCGATGCCGTAGTTGAACAGCGCTGTCTTGACGTCGTCGTTCTTGCCAGTGAACTCCTTGACCGGGTTGTCCAGGTCGAAGAAGCCGAGGTCGAAGGTGTTGGCGAGGTCCCGAACGATCTTCACCAGGTCGTTGTTGGCGTTGGCCTCCAGCGCGAAGGTGAAGGCGGCGGCGGCGAGGATCAGCGCCAGGGTGACGCAGACCCCCCAGATCACCCGTGCGCCGAGG
>NZ_JBMCZA010000221.1:29085-31709 GCF_048654705.1 Nocardioides sp. CPCC 206348 | reverse complement strand
GTTGCTCACCGACCTTCGAAGGTGGCCTTGCCCGGCCCGTTCTCGATGAAGGACTGCATGCCCGTCCTGCTGTCCTCGGTGGCGAACACCGACGAGAAGTGCTGGCGCTCGATCTGCAGGCCGGTCTCGAGGTCGGCCTCGAGGCCACGGTCGACGGACTCCTTGATGGCCCGGAGGGCGTACGGCGCCGCGGTCGCGAAGCGGGCAGCCCACGCGACGGCCTCGGTGTAGACGTCCGCGGCCGGGATCACCCGGTCGACCAGGCCGATGGCGAGGGCCTCCTCGGCCTTGACGAAACGACCGCTGTAGAGCAGGTCCTTGGCCCGGCTGGGGCCGACCAGGCGCGGCAGGCGCTGGGTGCCTCCGGCGCCCGGGATGATGCCGAGCAGGACCTCGGGCTGGCCGAGGACCGCGTTGTCGGCAGCGAAGCGGAGGTCAGCGGCGAGCGCGAGCTCGCAACCACCACCGAGGGCGTAGCCGTTCACTGCCGCGACGACCGGCTTCGGGATCCGCGCGATCGCGTTGACGGCGCCCTGGAGCGCCTCGACCCGGTCGACCATGTCCGTGTAGGACATCGTCGACATCTCCTTGACGTCGTTGCCTGCGGCGAAGACCCTCTCGCCGCCCCAGACCACCACGGCGCGCACATCGGCACGCCCGGCGGCCTCGGCGGCTGCGTCGCGCAGCTCGTCCTGGACCTGGATGCTGATGGCGTTCATCGCCTTGGGGCGGTCGAGCCGGATCGTGCCGACGCCGTCGGCAACTTCCAGGCGCACGAACTCGCTGGTCATCTGCTCCCTCTCGTGTGGTGACGCTCCTGCTGGGGGCTCCCCTCCGCATTGTGCCGCTCCTCACCCCCTCGGTGTACAGAACCCCCGGGACTTGAACACATTGACGGCACAATGACCGCGTGACTCCCGGCCTCTGGCGATCCCTCGATGAACGTGCTGCGGTGTGGCCCGGTCGCAACTGGCCGCTCGGTGCGACCTGGTCGCCCGAGTCGACCAACTTCGCGGTCTACTCCCCCAACGCGACCGGCATGTGGCTATGCCTGCTCGACGACGCGCCCGGCGACGGCGAGCAACGCTTCGCGCTGACCGAGCAGTCGCTGGGCATCTGGCACGGCGCGTTGCCCGAGATCGCACCGGGCACCCGCTACGGCTATCGCGCCGAAGGACCCGCCGACGAGACCGAGGGCATGCGCTTCGACCCCGCCACCCTGCTGCTCGACCCGTACGGCCTGGCCGTGTCCGGCAGCGCGGGCAACGCCAGCAGTGTCGTGGTCGACCCGTCCTTCGACTGGTCCGACGACAACCCGATTCGTCGGCGCTGGCTCGACTCGGTCATCTACGAGCTCCATGTCAAGGGGTTCACGCAGCTGCACGACCGGATCCCCGAGGAGCTGCGCGGCACGTACGCCGGCCTCGGCCATCCCGTCGTCACCGACTACCTGCGCGACCTCGGGGTCACGGCGGTCGAGCTGCTCCCGGTCCACCAGTTCTTCTCGGAGCCGGCACTCGTCGAGCGGGGAACCGTCAACTACTGGGGTTACAACCCGGTCAGCTACTTCGCCCCCGACGCCGGCTACTCCGCCTCCGGCGACCGCGGGCAACAGGTCACCGAGTTCAAGCAGATGGTCAAGGACCTGCACGCGGCCGGCATCGAGGTGATCCTCGACGTCGTCTACAACCACACCGCCGAAGCCGGGCCCGACGGGCCGACCTACTCCTTCCGGGGGCTGGACGACCGTGGCTTCTACCGTCGGGTCCCTCCCGTCGACGGCGTGTACGACGACACGTACTGGGACGTGACCGGCTGCGGAAACACGGTGAACTCGGAGGATCCGCTGGCGCTGCGGCTGATCCTCGACTCGCTGCGGTACTGGGTGAGCGAGATGCACGTCGACGGCTTCCGGTTCGACCTGATGTCGGCGATCACCCGCACCGCCGGGCCCGACGCGATCCGCGTCGACATGGCGTGCAAGCTGCTCATCGCCATCGGCCAGGACCCCGTGCTGCGGCACGTGAAGCTGATCGCCGAGCCGTGGGACGTGTCGATGGACGGGTACCTCGTCGGCGGGATGCCGCCGCCGTGGGTGGAGTGGAACGACCAGTTCCGCGACACGATCCGCGACTTCTGGCGCGGCCAGACCCAGGGCTCGCACGCCGTCGCCACCCGACTGGCCGGCTCGTCGGACCTGTACGCCGACGACGGCCGGTCGGCGTACAACTCGGTCAACTTCGTGACGGCCCACGACGGCTTCACCGTGCGCGACCTGGTCTCCTACGACACCAAGCACAACGAGGCCAACGGCGAGGACAACCGCGACGGCACCGACAACAACCGCTCGTGGAACCACGGCGTCGAGGGCGAGACGGACGACCCGGAGATCGTGGCGCTACGGCGACGTCAGGCCGCGAACCTGATGGCCACGCTGTGCCTGTCCAACGGCGTGCCCATGCTGACGGCCGGCGACGAACGTGGCCGCACGCAGGGCGGCAACAACAACGCGTACTGCCAGGACAACGAGATCTCGTGGATCGACTGGCAGGCCGACAACGCCTGGCTCGACGTCTACGAGGTGACCCGGACCGCCCTGCAACTGCGTCGCGAGCACCCGGCGT
>NZ_JBMCZA010000221.1:28500-29075 GCF_048654705.1 Nocardioides sp. CPCC 206348 | reverse complement strand
GCCTGGCTCGACGTCTACGAGGTGACCCGGACCGCCCTCCAGCTGCGCCGTGAGCACCCGGCGCTGCGGCAACGGCACTGGTTCGAGGGGCGCCCGACGATCATCGGCGGCCCCAAGGACCTCGCCTGGCTGCACCCGTCAGGACGCGAGATGACCGACCAGGACTGGTACGACGCCGACCTCGACACGATCGGGATGTTCGTGTCCGGCAAGCCGCTGCGCTCCCCCGGCCCGCGCGGCGAACAGCAGATCGACACGTCGTTCCTGCTGTGGTTCCACGCCGGCGCCGAGCCGATCACGGTCTTCCTGCCCGACAACGACTGGGTGCGCGCCGGCGCCATCGTCCTCTCCACCGACACCGGCCTGCCTGCCGGGACGAAGCTCGTCGTCGGCGAGGAGCTGGTGATCGGGCCGCGGAGCGTGGTGGTCATGCAGGAGACGGAGGCCTGACATGGTGCGTCCTGCGAAGGCGCTGGACCAGGTGGTCCGCAACCGGATCGCCCCGTCCCTGAAGGACCTCGGGTTCACACGCAAGGGCCTGAGGTTCACGTTCGAGCGGCCGGACGGCGCCCGGG
>NZ_JBMCZA010000221.1:20486-28490 GCF_048654705.1 Nocardioides sp. CPCC 206348 | reverse complement strand
AACCGGATCGCCCCGTCCCTGAAGGACCTCGGGTTCACCCGCAAGGGCCTGAGGTTCACGTTCGAGCGGCCGGACCGTCGCGACTGTCCGTCGGTACACCCTCGGCAGGAACGACGCCGAGCTCCACGTCGACTTCTTCGCCCAGCCGCGTGTCTGGCGTGACTTCATGGCGCTCGAGGGCCGCGATCCAGACTGGCACCTGTGGAGCCAACGCGTCCTGGTTCCCGGCGCAACGGGCCCGATGCGGGACCACTGGTCCTTCGACCTCGACGACCTCGAGGCCGGCGCCTCGCTCACCGAGGAGGTGGTCGGACTGGCGCAAACCGCCGTGTCCTTCCTCGACCCGTCCGCCCTGCTCACCCACGTCCGCTCGAACCCGCACCTCCCCGGGCTCGGCAGCCGTCGCGAGGTGGTCGTCGCCAGTCTGCTCGCTGCGACAGAAGGGCCGTCGCCGGAGCTGGACGCGATGCTCCTCGCGTTCGACCAGGACCCCGACTGGCCCGACTTCAACCCGGCGTTCACCGGGTTCCTCCGCTCCTGGCTCGTCACCCGCTGACCCTTCCCCCAGCCCGGGGACCGTGACTACGTTGTGGGAACGCTTCACCAACTCTCGGGAGGTTCACCCATGCCACGCCTCAGGTCCCTTGTCGGCGCCATCCTCACGTCGGCAGTCGCGACCGGGCTCACCGCCACCCTCGCGGTCACGCCCGCCACGTCCAGCCCATCCACCTCGTCCAGCGAGACCGGCCCGTCCGCATCGCCCTCGGCACAGGGCGACATCCTCGAAGCCGTCCAGAACCTGCCGGGGGTCACCTCGGTCGCGGAAGCCACGGCCCCGGCCGGCTACCGGTTCTTCAAGATCACCTTCCGCCAGCCCGTCGACCACCGCGACCCGACGGCCGGCACCTTCGAGCAGCGCCTGACGCTGCTGCACAAGGACGCGGCCCGGCCGATGGTGATGTACACCAGCGGCTACAACGTCTCCAGCAATCCCAGCCGCAGCGAGCCGACGCAGATCGTCGACGGCAACCAGCTGAGCATGGAGTACCGCTTCTTCTCGACGTCGATCCCCGCGCGGCCCGACTGGCCCCGGGAGCTCACCATCTGGCAGGCCGCCTCCGACCAGCACCGCATCATCAAGGCGTTCAAGCGGCTGTACCGGGAGAACTGGCTCACGACGGGTGGCTCGAAGGGCGGCATGACCGCGACGTACCACCGACGGTTCTTCCCCGACGACGTCGACGGCACGGTGCCCTACGTCGCCCCGAACGACGTCGACAACGAGGACGACTCGTACAACGAGTTCCTCGCGAACGTCGGCACCGACCCGCAGTGCCGCGCCGACCTGACGGCCGTCCAGCGCCGGATCCTCGGTCCGGACCGGGCATGGTTCCTCGAACGCACCCGCCAGGAGGCGGAGGCGACCGGGGACACCTGGGACGTCCTCGGCAGCCTTGACCGCGGCATGGAGATCGCCGTGATCGACCTGTACTTCACGTTCTGGCAGTACTCCCCGCAGTCAGCGTGCACCGACGTCCCGCAGGCCGACGCGACCAACGAGGAGGTCTGGGACTGGACGCTGGGTGTGGTCCCGCTGACCGGCTACCTCGACCAGGGCCTGCTCGGCACGCTGCCGTACTACTACCAGGCTGCCTACCAGCTCGGCTGGTACGAGGCCTACGAGGAGCCGCTGGCCGACGTGCTGCAGCACCCGGGCGGTTGGGGCGGGCCGAACTTCGTGCCTGCCGACCTGTTGCCGATCGACTTCGACCGTCGCGCCATGGCCGACATCGACCGCTGGGTGCGCACCCGGTCGACCGAGATGCTCTATGTGTACGGCGGCAACGACCCCTGGGGCGCCGAGGCCTTCGAGTGCGGCCGACGGGCGGCGCAGCGCGCGTGCTCGGTGCACGTCGTCGAGGGCGGCACGCACGGGGCCCGCATCGCCCAGCTGCCGGAGGCGGAACAAGTGAGCGCCACCGCGCAGATCCGAGCGTGGGCGGGGCTCGACGCCGGCGGCGCTCGCCCCCGGCACAACGCGTCGCTCGACCGGGCGCCGGACTACCTGCGCCCGCCCGGGCGCTGAGCCGCGGCGCTCAGGCGAGCGCCACGACGCCGAGCTCGGCCGTTGCGACCAGCAACGGGTTCGTCGGGAGCACCCGCACGGTGTAGCCGAACGGGCCCGAGCGGCCGAGCTCGACCTGGCCGTCGAAGCGGTGCCGCCCGCCGTCGTACGACTCGACGAGGGTGAGGGGCGTCGTGGTCGCGTCGACGATGTCGTCCTCCGCGTCGACGCGGCCGTGGACCAGCTGCACCTGGACGTCGTCGGGCGACAGCTCCCCCAGGGCGACGTAGGAGTGCACGCCGAGGGTGCCGCCGACCTCGGCAGCGTCCTCGACGCCCTGGGCCTCGACGTGTTCGACGCGCACCTGCGGCCAGGCCGCGCGGACCCGCGCCTTCCATGCAGCGAGGTCGCGGGCGCCGTGCTCGGTGGCAGCGAGCGTGCGTGCATTGGCGACCGCCGGCGCGTAGAGCTGGGCAACGTAGTCGCGCACCATCCGGGTCGCGAGCACCTTGGGGCCGAGGGTGGTCCACGTGTGCCTCAGCATCTCGACCCAGCGGGCCGGGACGCCCTCGTGGTCGAGGTCGTAGAAGCGCGGTGCGACCTCGGACTCGATCAGGTCGTAGAGCGCGGCTGCCTCGAGGTCATCGCGCTTGTCGGAGTAGTCCTCCAGCCCGTCGGCGGACGGGATCGGCCAGCCGAACTCCGGGTCGTACCACTCGTCCCACCAGCCGTCGAGGATGGAGAGGTTGAGCCCGCCGTTGAGCGCTGCCTTCATGCCGGAGGTGCCGCAGGCCTCGTACGGGCGCAGCGGGTTGTTGAGCCAGACGTCGCAGCCGGGGTACAGCGGCAGCGCCAGCGCGATGTCGTAGTTGGGCAGGAACACGATCCGGTGGCGCACGTCCTCGGCGTCGGCGAAGCGCACGAGCTCCTGGATCAGCCGCTTGCCGCCGTCGTCGGCGGGATGTGACTTGCCGGCCACCACGAGCTGGATCGGTCGCTCGGGGTGCAGCAGGAGTGCCTTGAGCCGCGCGGGGTCGCGCAGCATCAGCGTCAGGCGCTTGTACGACGGCACGCGACGTGCGAACCCGATGGTCAGCACGTCCGGGTCGAGCGCCTCATCGATCCAGCCGAGCTCGGCCGGTGCCGCGCCGCGCTTCTCCCACGAACGCCGCAGGCGTCGACGGGCGTCGACGACGAGTCGCTCGCGCAGTGCCCGCTTGGTGCGCCACACGTCGGGGCCGGAGACCTTCGCGAAGGCTGCCCAGAACGCCTCGGCGTCGTCGTCCTCGGGATCGCCACCCTCGGCAGCGGCGAGGGCCAGGACCTCGGGCGCCACCCACGTGGGAGCGTGCACGCCGTTGGTGATCGAGGTGATCGGCACCTCGGCCTCGTCGAAGGCCGGCCACAGCCCGTTGAACATGCCGCGGCTGACGTGGCCGTGCAGCTGCGAGACGCCGTTGGCGCGCTGGGACAGCCGGAAGCCCATCACCGCCATGTTGAAGACGCCGGGATCGCCGCCGTCGTAGTCCTCGGCACCGAGCGCGAGGATCTGGTCGACCGGGACGCCGGGCGTCGCCCCGTGGTCGCCGAGGTACTGCTCGACGAGGGTGCGCGGGAAGCGGTCGATGCCTGCCGGGACAGGCGTGTGGGTGGTGAACACCGTCGAGGCGCGACCGATCTCGAGCGCCGTGGCGAAGTCGACGACATCGGCGCCGCCAGCGCCCTGCTCGCCGACGGTGAGCTCGCGGATCCGCTCAACGCCCAGGAATCCGGCATGGCCCTCGTTGGTGTGGAACACCTCGGGCGTGGGAGCACCGGTGATCCGGGAGTGGACGCGCAGGGCGCGGACGCCACCGACCCCGAGCAGGAGCTCCTGGCGCAACCGGTGTTCGGTGTTGCCGCCGTACAAGCGGTCGGTGATCAGCCGGTAGTGCTCGGGGTTCTCCTCGAGGTCGGTGTCGAGGAGCAGCAATGGCACCCGGCCGACCGCGGCGACCCAGATCCGGGCGAGCAGGTCCGGACCGTCGGGCATCCGGAGCGAGACGGTGGCGCGTTCGCCGGAGGCCTCGACCAGCGGCGACAGCGGGAGGCCGTCGGGATCGAGGACGGGGTAGCTCTCCTGCTGCCAGCCCTCGTGCGACAGGGCCTGCTTGAAGTACCCGTGCTTGTAGAGCAGGCCGACGCCGACGATCGGGACGCCGAGGTCGCTCGCGGCCTTGAGGTGGTCACCGGCGAGGATGCCGAGGCCGCCGGAGTACTGCGGCAGGACGGCCGTGATGCCGAACTCGGGCGAGAAGTAGGCGATTGCCTCGGGCCAGGTCGCGTCCGGTTCGGCGGCGCTGGCGCGCTGGTACCACCGCTCCCCCTCGAGGTACGACGACAGGTCGGCCCGCACCTCGGCGACGCGCGCGACGTACGACTCGTCGGCAGCCAGCTCGGCCCAGCGCTCGGCCGACACCTCGCCGAGCAACCGGGTCGGGTCCTGACCGGTGCTCACCCACAGGTCGGGGTCGACGGCCGCGAACAGCTCCTGGGTGGGTGGATGCCACGACCAGCGCAGGTTGGCGGCGAGCTCACCCAGGGAGGCAAGCGCGTCGGGCAGGAGGGGGCGGACCGTGAACCTTCGGATCGCACGCATGTGTCCGACCGTAGCCAATCCCACTTGAACGTTCCAATGCTGTTTGGGAAAAGCGCCCGTAACAACCGCTCGCCGGGGCCGTTGAACCGGGTACTAGCGGGCGGGGTGGTCATGGGGGCCACCTCGCCCGTTGTTTTTGCGCGAGCGGGTGCGCGGGCGGCCGCTTTCGGTCCGGGGTCCTAGGGTGGAACCAATGACCACGACCCCCGCCCTCCGCTCGGTCGCCGAGCACCAGCAGCACGTCGCTGCGCTCCTCGTACCGCGTGCCGGGGGGCAGGAGACGATCGCCGTCGCCGAGGCCCGTGGCCGCATCCTGGCTGCCACCGTCACCGCGCCCGAGGCGCTCCCCTCCTTCGACAACTCGGCGATGGACGGCTACGCCGTCCGGGCCGCCGACATCGCCGCCGCGACGTCCGACTCTCCGGCCGTGATCCCGGTCGCCGGTGACATTCCGGCCGGTGCCGCGGTGGGCGAGCTGGCGCCGGGCACCGCGCTGCGCATCATGACCGGCGCTCCGGTCCCCCGCGGCGCCGACGCGATCGTCGAGGTCGAGATCACCGACGGCGGCACCGACAAGGTCGCGATCACCGATGCACGCGACGTCGGGTCCTTCGTCCGTCCTGCCGGTTCCGATGTCGCAGTCGGCCAGGAGGTCCTCGCTGCCGGTGCCGTGCTCGGTCCGGCCCAGATCGGTGTGCTGGCAGCGCTCGGCATCGCGGAGGTCGTCGTACGACGACGGCCACGGGTACTGGTCTGCTCGACCGGCTCCGAGCTGGCCGACGACCCGGTCCCGGGGTCCGGGCAGATCCGGGACGCCAACGGCGCCCTGCTGGCCGCAGCCGTCGAGGAAGCCGGCGCGATCGCGGTCCGCAAGCTGTGGGTCGCCGACGACGTGCCCGCGTTCCTCGCCCTGCTCGACGCCGAGACCGCGGCGGGTGAAATCGATCTGGTGCTCACGTCCGGTGGCGTCAGTGCTGGCGCCTACGAGGTCGTGAAGGACGCGCTCGGCCCGCGCGGCGTGGAGTTCGTGAAGGTCGCCATGCAGCCCGGGATGCCGCAGGGTTCGGGAGTCGTCGGCGGTGTCCCCGTCGTGTGCCTGCCCGGCAACCCGGTGAGCGCGCTGACGTCGTACGAGGTCTTCGTCCGCCCGGCCCTGCGTACGGCGGCCGGCCATCCCCACCCGCACCGGCCGGTCGTGCGCGCCGCACTCACCGAGCCCCTCAGCCCGCTCAAGGGCAAGCGCCAGATGCGCCGCGCACGCCTCGACCGCGCGGCCGGCACGGTCACTCCGTGGGGCCCGCCCGGCTCCGGATTCCTCGGCTGGTTCGCCGGTGCCGACGCCCTCATCGACCTGCCCGCCGACGGTGGCCCGCTGCAGCCCGGCGACGCCGTCGACGTGTGGGACCTCAGCTTCAGTTAGGTTCGAACCATGGTCGGACGCATCCCCGTGATCGACGTCAACCCGCTGCTGGAGGCCGGTGCCACCGGCGGCCGGCTGGCCGTCAAGGCGAGCGTCGGCGAACCCTTCCCGGTCAGTGCAACGGTGTTTCGCGAGGGCCATGACCGGCTCGGCGCCGAGGTCGTGCTCGTCGCGCCCGACGGCACCCGGCACGCGCCCGTTGCGATGACGCCGCTCCCGGCCGTCGACCGGCACACGGTCAGTCGCTACGAGGCGTGGGTCGAGGCGGACAGCGTCGGCGCCTGGTCCTTCGAGGTGCAGGCCTGGTCGGACCCGATCGCGAGCTGGCAGCACGCGGCCGGCATCAAGATCCGGGCCGACATCGACACCGAGCTGATGTTCGCCGAGGGTCGGTTGCTGCTCGAACGGGTGCTCGCCGAGGGCGGCCCGGACCGGGCCGGCACGAGGATCCTGCGCGCCGCGATCAAGGCCAGCAGCGACCAGAAGCGCCCTGCCGCAGCCCGGCTCGCGCAGCTCGAATCACCCGAGCTGGTGGGGGTCCTGAACGCGCACCCGCTGCGGGACCTGCTCACGGTCGAGGGTCCGTTCCCTGTGTACGTCGACCGCCCCCGCGCCCTCTTCGGCAGCTGGTACGAGTTCTTCCCGCGCTCCGAGGGCGCGACGCACGACCCGCAGACCGGCGCGGTGGTGAGCGGGACCTTCCGGACCGCCGCCGAGCGACTGACCGCGGTGGCGGCCATGGGCTTCGACGTCATCTACCTCCCACCGATCCACCCCATCGGCGAGGTCAACCGCAAGGGCCCGAACAACACGGTGCTCGCCGAGGGCGAGCCGCTGCCGGCCGACTGGACCGGATCGCCCTGGGCGATCGGCAGCGCGGCCGGTGGCCATGACGCCGTCCACCCCGACCTCGGCACCCTCGCGGACTTCGACGCCTTCGTGGCGGCGGCCGGGGCGCTCGACCTGGAGGTCGCCCTCGACCTCGCCCTGCAGGCCGCTCCCGACCACCCGTGGGTGGCCGCACATCCCGAGTGGTTCACCACCCGGGCGGACGGGTCGATCGCCTATGCCGAGAACCCGCCGAAGAAGTACCAGGACATCTACCCGGTCAACTTCGACGCGCATCCCTACGACCACCCGGACAGCCTCGCGACCGAGGTGCTGCGCGTCGTACGGCACTGGATGGCGCACGGCGTCCGGATCTTCCGCGTCGACAACCCGCACACGAAGCCGGTCGCGTTCTGGCAGTGGCTGCTGGCCGAGGTCCGCCGGACCGACCCGGACGTGCTGTTCCTGGCCGAGGCATTCACCAAGCCGCCGATGATGCAGACGCTCGGTGCGATCGGCTTCCACCAGTCGTACACGTACTTCACGTGGCGCACCGCGAAGGTCGACATCGAGGACTACCTGCGCGAGGTGTCGCACGAGTCCGCCCACCGGATGCGGCCGAACTTCTTCGTCAACACCCCCGACATCCTCCACGAGTTCCTGCAGTACGGCGGCCCGGCCGCCTTCCGGATCCGGGCCGTGCTCGCCGCGATGTCGTCGCCCACGTGGGGGATGTACGCCGGCTACGAGCTCGGCGAGCACGTGGCCGTGAAGCCGGGCAGCGAGGAGTACCTCGACTCGGAGAAGTACCAGATCCGGGTCCGGGACTGGGGTACGGACGCCACCGGCCTGGCGTCGTACATCACGAGGCTGAACGGGATCCGGCGAGCCCATCCGGCGCTGCAGCTGCTGCGCAACCTCACCGTGCACCCGACCGACGAGGAGCACGTGCTGTGCTTCAGCAAGACCGCCGGGACCGACACCGTGATCGTGGTGCTCAACCTTGATCCCCACCAGGTGCACGAGACGATGGTGCACCTGGACCTGGCCGCC
>NZ_JBMCZA010000221.1:20035-20476 GCF_048654705.1 Nocardioides sp. CPCC 206348 | reverse complement strand
CGTGATCGTGGTGCTCAACCTTGATCCCCACCAGGTGCGCGAGACGGTGGTGCACCTGGACCTGGCCGCGCTCGACCTGCCGGCGGGCAGCTCGTTCAGCGTGCACGACGAGATCAGCGGCGCGGACTGGACCTGGGGCGCCGACAACTACGTCCGGCTCGACCCCGCAGAGCCGGCACACATCCTGTTCGTGAAAGGAAACGCATGACCGTGGCGGACTCGAGAGTCCTGAACGACGAGCCGGAATGGTTCCGTACGGCCGTCTTCTACGAGGTGCTCGTCCGGTCGTTCCGCGACTCGAACGGCGACGGCACCGGTGACTTCCGCGGTCTGACGGAGAAGCTCGACTACCTCCAGTGGCTCGGCGTGGACTGCCTGTGGGTGCCTCCGTTCTTCCCCTCGCCCCTGCGCGACGGCGGGTACGACGTCTCCGACTACACC
>NZ_JBMCZA010000221.1:18328-20025 GCF_048654705.1 Nocardioides sp. CPCC 206348 | reverse complement strand
TACCTCCAGTGGCTCGGCGTGGACTGCCTGTGGGTGCCGCCGTTCTTCCCCTCCCCGCTGCGTGACGGCGGGTACGACGTCTCCGACTACACAGGCGTGCTGCCCGAGATCGGCACCGCCGAGGACTTCCACGCGTTCCTCGACGCCGCCCACGAACGCGGCATCCGCGTGATCATCGACTTCGTCATGAACCACACGAGTGACCAGCACCCGTGGTTCCAGGCGTCGCGCTCGGACCCCGAGGGCCCCTACGGCGACTTCTACGTGTGGTCGGACACCGACGACCTGTACCAGGACGCGCGGGTCATCTTCGTCGACACCGAACCCTCCAACTGGACGTGGGACCAGACCCGCCAGCAGTACTTCTGGCACCGGTTCTTCCACCACCAGCCGGACCTCAACTTCGACAACCCGGCCGTGCACGACGCCATGATCGAAGCGATGTCGTTCTGGCTCGACATGGGCCTCGACGGCTTCCGGCTCGACGCCGTCCCGTACCTCTACGAACGGCCGGGCACCAACGGCGAGAACCTCCCCGAGACCCACGAGTTCCTGCGCAAGGTGCGCCGGTTCGTCGACGAGAACTACCCCGGCCGGGTGCTGCTCTGCGAGGCGAACCAGTGGCCGACCGACGTCGTGGAGTACTTCGGGCCGGAACTGCTCGACAACGGCGAGGTCATCGGGACCGAGTGCCACATGGCATTCCACTTCCCGGTGATGCCGCGCATCTTCATGGCCGTACGACGCGAGTCCCGCTTCCCGATCTCGGAGATCATGGAACAGACGCCCGCGATCCCGTCCGGCTGCCAGTGGGGCATCTTCCTGCGCAACCACGACGAGCTCACCCTCGAGATGGTGACCGACGAGGACCGCGACTACATGTGGGGCGAGTACGCCAAGGACCCGCGGATGAAGGCCAACATCGGCATCCGCCGCAGGCTCGCTCCCCTGCTCGACAACGACACCAACCAGATCGAGCTCTTCACCGCACTGCTGCTGTCGTTGCCCGGCTCCCCCGTCCTCTACTACGGCGACGAGATCGGGATGGGCGACAACATCTGGCTCGGCGACCGCGACGGCGTCCGTACTCCGATGCAGTGGACGCCCGACCGCAACGCCGGCTTCTCCGCCGCGACGCCCGGCAAGCTGCACCTGCCGGCCATCCAGGACCCCGTCTACGGCTACCAGAGCGTCAACGTCGAGGCCCAGCTGGAGAACCCGTCGTCACTGCTGCACTGGACGCGCCGGATGATCCACATCCGCCGCGGCCACGACGCCTTCGGGCTCGGCACCTTCACCGACCTGGGTGGGTCGAACCCGACGGTGCTGTCGTACGTCCGCGAGCACGTCGCGGCGGACGGCTCGGACGACGTCATGCTGTGCGTGAACAACCTGTCCCGCTTCCCGCAGCCGGTCGAGCTCGACCTGCGTCGCTACGAGGGCCGCGTGCCCGTCGAGCTGCTCGGTGGCGTGCCGTTCCCGCGGATCGGGGAACTGCCCTACCTGCTGACGTTGAGCGGCCACGGCTTCTACTGGTTCCGACTGACGAATCCCGACACCTCGGGGAGGCCGGTGCTGTGATCGAGCACTTCCTTGCACAGAGCCGCTGGTTCGGCGGCAAGGGGCGCGCCTTCACGGTGACCGGCGTGCGCCAGGTCGGGGCTATCGGATCCGTCGGGAGCGATCCCGGGGTGGTC
>NZ_JBMCZA010000221.1:14009-18318 GCF_048654705.1 Nocardioides sp. CPCC 206348 | reverse complement strand
CGCGCCTTCACGGTGACCGGCGTGCGCCAGGTCGGGGCCATCGGCTCCGTCGGGAGCGATCCCGCGGTGGTGGTCGTCCTGGCCGAGGTCACCTATGCCGAGGGTGACCGAGAGCTCTACCAGCTGCCGCTGTCGTTGTACGACGCCCCGCAGGACCACCTCGACCACGCCCTGGTGGGGCGCTGGCCGGAGTCTGCGGAGGGCTCGGAGGACGGCGCGTTCGCCTACGACGCCGTCCAGGACCGGGCCGCGATGTCCGCCTACCTGCGGGCCTTCGACGGCCCGCACACGGGCCTCGACTTCGTCCGGCTCGAGGGCCACGACCTCGATCTCGACGCGGTGCCCTCGCTCTTCAGCGGCGAGCAGTCCAACTCGTCGGTGCTGTTCGGCGACGACTCGGTCCTCAAGATCTTCCGCAAGGTGACACCGGGCGAGAACCCCGACATCACCACCCACCAGGTCCTCACCGAGGCGGGCTCCACGCACGTCGCCGCGCTCTACGGCTGGATCGAGTCCGACGACCTCCACCTCGCGATGCTGCAGCAGTTCCTGCGGACCGCGAGCGACGGCTGGGAGCAGGCACTGGCCAGCGTCCGTGACCTGTTCGCCGAGGGCGACCTGCACGCCGAGGAAGTGGGCGGCGACTTCGCCAGCGAGGCGTCACGACTCGGTACTGCCCTGGCCGAGGTGCACGACCAGTTGCGGGCAGCCTTCCCGACCGCCGAGATCGACGCCGCCGACGTGGCGCGGACGATGTCCCGCCGCCTGGACGAGGCCATCGCCGTCGTCCCCGACCTCGGCGAGTACGCCGACGGTGCCCGCGCCGTCTTCGCGGCCATGGCCGGACTCGGCAACCTCCCCGTGCAGCGGGTGCACGGAGACCTCCACCTCGGCCAGACCCTGCGCACCGTCGCGGGCTGGAAGCTCGTCGACTTCGAGGGCGAGCCCGCCAAGTCACTCGCCGAGCGCCTGCTCCCCGACTCCCGCTGGCGTGACGTCGCCGGGATGACGCGGTCGTTCGACTACGCGCCACATGCCGTCGACGCCTCCCTGCCCGAGGACGACGCCGACGTGGCGCATCAGCGCGCCATCCGCGCCGACGAGTGGGCTCGCCGCAACCGCAAGGCGTTCCTGGCGTCGTACTGCGGGGAAGGTGGGCTCAGCGACGCCGACCGCACCGTGCTCACGGCGTACGTCGTCGACAAGGCCGTCTACGAGTGCGTGTACGAAGCACGCAATCGCCCGGCCTGGCTACCGATTCCGCTGGCAGGCGTCGCGCGGCTCGTCGCGGACTGATCAACCGAGGATCGCGCGCACGATCGCGATCGAACCGACCACGACGGCTGCGAGCAGCCACAGGCCGATCAGCAGTACGACGGCACATCCCACCCGACCCGTCCAGCGCTGCGCATCGGACTCCGGAGCAGGCAGGTCACGGCTTCCCCGAGGGCGCACTGCCGCTTCGCGGCGAAGCGCCTGGACGCGGGCGGTGTCGCGCAGCGCCGAGGGGATGCTCGCCAGCCGCGCGGTCTCGTCGCCGAAGCGCTCGCGCCATGCGTCGACAGCCGCCAGGGCAACCGGGTCGTCGCGACCCGTCACGAACCACAGCGCCCCCGCGGCGGGCAGGTTGCCCATCTCGTTGTGAACCGATGCAAGGAGGTCGAGCACCTCGTCGTCCTGGCGGTTCACGAGAAGGCCCGTCAGCCGGTCCCGCGCCTTCCACGCGCGGCCGGCTTCGAGGTCGGCGCGAGCGCGGACAAGGGCGTTGGTCACCGGCGGATCGTGTCAGGAGAGTGGCGTGGGTGCCACCGGATTCCCGTCAGTCAGCGATTCGCGGCGCAGGTCTCGATCTCCCTCTCCGGGTCCGGTCCGTTCGCCAACAGGTCCCGTTGGCTTCCCACCTCGATGACCTCCTTCGCCGGCGGCGGCTCCACGACGATCTTCGCGCCGAAGCCGCGGTACTCGACCCGGATCCTCAGCGAGTCGGCCATGTCCTTGATCGCCAGGACCTCCGCGGGCAACTGGTCAGCGTCAAGGCGGGCAAGGACGTCAGCCGCCCCGAACTCGACCGCCGCGTACCTCCCGTCGGTGACCGTGACCACGCCCGGGACGGTAGCGGCCGGGTCAATCGGCGCATCGAGCTGATTGACGATCTTCGGCATCATCGCTGGTGCTGCTTCGTCCAGAAGGAGGTCGACCCTGACCAGATCTCCGGTGCCGTCAACCAGGCCGACCGCCGATGGCTCCAGAAGCATGTTCGCCGTCGGAGGGACGGCGGAAGCAGCGGCCTGGTCCCCGGTGCCGGTCGTGAAGTGCATCCAGCACCCGATCAGATCCGGGGCGATCCCGTCGCCCGTGACCTGGGACCAGACATGGCCGGCAATCATGCGATAGTCGACAGCGGCACCCGGCACCATGTAGCGCTGGAGGGCTGCTGGTCCGGCGAGATCGAAAGCACCCGTCGCCATGGTCTGCTGGTTGTCCCGGTCCTTCCAGATGACCTCGTACTCGGCGGTCGGATTCGCCAGTAGATCCCGCTCTGCGGCGTTCACCAGCGCCTGCGCCTGCTCCTTCGTCGCAACGTCAACGGCCGCGCTCGACGTCTCCTTGCCTGCGGACGGGCCGTCGGACTTCTCGCCGCAACCAGAGACGAGCAACGCGGCAAGAGCCACACAACAGAGGAGAACCCGAGACATGGGCGTCAGTATTGCCCGGCTCCCGCCCGGCGTCCGTGTTTCCGGAAGGCTACTGGGAGGCCGTGCGCTGGCAGGGCGACCACGCCGAGCGCGGCCGCCCCGTCGACGTACCGCCGTCGGACCCGCTGACGATCATCACGCCGCACCGGAGCCTCCACACGGAACACTGGCTGCGGAAGAGCGGGTTCTCCCCGAGGCAGACGTGGCGGGTCGAGTAGCCCGTCTCGCCACCGTCACCCGGCCACCCATCGTCCCGGGCACGGCCAAACGTCTCAGCCCGCGCCACCTCCGCGGACGGCTACCGTTCGTCCATGGACGGTGCACAGGCACCTGCGCGGCACGGACTCCTCGGCCGTTTCGACGCGCCCATCGAGGCGGCCTACCAGACCTGGTACATCGAACGGTTCCGACCGCTCGGGATTGCCATGGCAGCCGCATCGGTCGTCGCCTGGATCATCAACCCTTTGATCGTGACCGCGTATCTGGAAACGGATCATGTAGTGGCGACATTTCTCGTCAGCTGGGCGGTGAACATCCCGGCCCTGCTCGCCGGCATCGTCTACCTGCGCCGGCCCGAGCCGAAGTGGGCGATAGCTTTCGCGACCGGCCTGCTGATGCTGACCGCGGCCAACACCATTGCGGTCCTCCTCCCGTGGATCCCCGGTCTCAAGCCGATGGCGTTCGCACTGGCCGCCACCTTCTTCGGGCTGTTGGCACCCCTGGTCCAGTTGCCCTTCCGACTGACGCTTCTCACCGGGCTGCTGATCACCACCGCCGGGGAACTCGGCCTGTTCCTCGCCACGGACCGGACCGGGCAGGACGTGGCGATCTCACTGACCTTCATCCCGATCTCCTCGCTGCTCGTCGGCCCGGCGATGGCGTTCGCAAACGAACGTGACCTCCGGGCGCGCTACGTCCGCGAGCTGCTGATCCAGCACCAACGACAGTTGATCCGGCGATATGCACCGGGCTCTGTCGTGTCGCGCATCGAGCTCGGCGACAGCTCGATCGACCACCCGCAACGGCGTAGGATCACCATCCTCTCCTCCGACGTCGTCGGATTCACCGCGATGGCAGACCGGATCGATCCCGAGGCGCTGGCTCACATCATCAACGACTACCTCGGCGCCGTCTCCGACCTGATCGAGCGCCACGGCGGCACCGTGACGGAGTTCGCCGGCGACGGCGTGATGGCGATCTTCGGTGCCCCGGACGAGATCGATCCAGTCGACCAGGTCCGCTCGGCGATCGCCGCGGCACAGGAGCTGCAGCGGTCCCTCGTCGACTGGAGCCGCGCCTGGTACGCGCACGGGATCGTCGAAGCGGCCAACGCCCGGATCGGGATCAACACCGGCGTCGTGTCGGTCGGCACCTTCGGATCGGCGATCCGGGCGACGTACACAGGCATCGGACTGCAGATGAACATCGCCGCCCGCGTCCAGGCCCAGGCCGAACCCGGAGGCATCCTGCTGTCCAACACCAGCTGGCACCTCGTCAAGGACGCGGTCGACTGCGAAGCCCGGGGCGAGGTCTTCGTGAAGGGGGTGCACTTCCCCATCGAGCTGTACTCGCCGGTCGCCGGCTGACGCCGGCGACAACTCACAACTCGACGG
>NZ_JBMCZA010000221.1:8866-13999 GCF_048654705.1 Nocardioides sp. CPCC 206348 | reverse complement strand
AACCCCAACTCGCGCGTGACAAACCCCAAGTCGCGCTACAGGAGCTCGATCGGCTCCCGATCCACCGCCGCCCCCTGGACCACGCAGTCCCGGTCCTCGAGGGCGCAGTGCCACGCCCAGAGCAGCTGGCCACCGCCGACGCCGACGAGGGCGGCGGTGGCGAAGCCGAGGGCGGAGGTACCGACGAACGGGGTGACGGCGACGGCGGTGACGGCATTGAGGACCAGCGCGAAGAACGACGACATGGAGACGACGGCGCCGAGGCGTGCGGGGAACAGGTCGAGCAGCATCAGCTGCATCGTCGGGTACGTCGTGCCGTTGCCGAGGGCGATCAGGCTGAGGCCGATGACGGCCCACGGCAGGTCGGCAGCGACGGGCGAGGCAGCGATCAGGACACCCACCACGCCGCCCGCGAACGACAGGGTGCAGCCGATCGAGATGAGGCGGCGGGCGCTGATCCGGCCGGCGGCGCGGCCGCAGAGCCAGGACCCAGTCATCATCGCGCCGATCATCGGGACGAAGAGCTTCCAGAAGTCGAGCTCGCCCTCGCCGAGGACGTCGACGACGAAGATCGCCGCGCCACCGATGTAGAGGAACTGGGCGCCGAAGATCAACGCCGTCGCCCACGCGAGCCGGTGGAAGGCGGGCTCGCGCGCGACCGCCGCGAGGCTGCGGAGGACCGCTCCCACGCGCAGCTCGACACGGCGCTCCCGCGGCAACGTCTCCGGCAACAGCACCAGGACGGCGAGGATCAGGGCCACGCCCAGGGCCGCCTGGAACACGAAGACCAGCGGCCACTCGCCGAGCTGCAGGACCAGGCCGCCGATGATCGGGCCGATCGCCGGCGCGATGCCGAAGATGACGGCCACCCGGCTCATCAGCCGCTGCGCGGTGGCGCCCTCGAACAGGTCACGGATCACCGTCCTGCTGACGATCGTGGCACCACCCGCGCTGAGCCCCTGGAAGGCGCGACACACGAGGAGCCACGCCAGGCTCGGCGCGAAGGCGCATCCGATCGACGCGGCGACGTACACGACCAGGGAGACGACCATGACGGGCCGACGGCCCACGGCATCCGAGATCGGGCCGTGCAGCACGCTCATCGCCGCGAACGCAGCGAGGTAGACGGTCACCACCAACTGGAGCGCGCCGGCACCGACGCCGAAGTCGTCGCGCATCTCCGGGAACGCCGGGAACGGGGTGTCGATGCTGAACGGGCCGATCATCGACAGGCAGGCCAGCACGATCGGTACGACGACCAGGAGCCGGACGGACGTGGCTTCTCGGGTCGTGGTCACCGGACCATCACACCATCCCTCACTAGGGTGATCGCCATGACGGCCACGCGGATCCATTTGCGCGACGGAGGCGTCAGCCTCCTGCTCGAGTACGACGCCAGCTGGGCCAACGGACTTCCCCGGGTGCTGCACTGGGGAGATGACCTGGGGCGCCTCGGTTCGCGCCAGCTCGCCGATCTCGCGGAAGCCGCCCGGCCCCGCCGTGGCAACAGCGCCTTCAGCGTGCCGGGCATCGCGTCCCTCGTTCCGGTCGAGTCGGAGGGCTGGCTGGGCCGGCCCGGACTGATCGGCAGCCGCCAGGGCGCGGGCTACGTCACCCGGCTGGCGGTCACCGGCCACGAGGCGATCCAGCAGGGCGTCCGGTTCCACGCCGTCGACGAAGCGGCGCAGATCTCGCTGGACCTGACCGTCACGCTGTCCCCGCAGGGTGTGGCGCGACTCGGTGCCGAGCTGAGGAACACCGGCCGGACGTCGTACGACCTGGATCATCTGGGCCTGGCCCTTCCCGTGCCGGGCCACGCGACCGAGGTGCTGAGCCTCGCGGGCAGCCAGGGCCACGAACGCGTCCCGCAGCGACTTCCCCTGGGCGTCGGCGCGCACGTGCGCGAGGACCGCAAGGGTCGCCCCGGACACGACTCGCCGCTGGTCCTGGTCGCCGGCGAGAGCGGGTTCGGGTGGGAGTCGGGCGAGGTGTGGGGCGTGCACCTGGCGTGGTCCGGCAACCAGGTCCAGGCTGCCGAGCGGCTCTACCACGGCGAGGCCGTGCTGGCGTCCGGCGAGCTCCTGCTCCCCCGCGAGGTGACCCTTGCGCCCGGTGAGACCTACACGGCACCGGACGTCTGGGCGAGCCACGGCCACGGGCTCAACGAGCTGTGCGGCCGTCTGCACGAGGAGATCCGGGCCCGCGCGACCCACCCGTCCACGCCCCGCAAGGTGCTGCTCAACACCTGGCAGGCCGTCTACTTCAAGGCAACGCCGGAGCGGCTCATGCCGCTGGTCGATGCCGCGGCCGCCGTCGGCGTGGAACGCTTCGTCGTCGACGACGGCTGGTTCCGCGGCCGCAACAACGCCCGTGCCGCCCTGGGCGACTGGGAGGTCGACCGCGAGTGGTGGCCCCAGGGCCTGACCCCGCTGGTCGAGCGGGTCACTGCCGCCGGCATGGAGTTCGGCATCTGGGTGGAGCCCGAGATGGTCAACCCCGACTCCGACCTCGCCCGCGCCCACCCCGACTGGCTGTTGCGTCCCGGGCCGGGGCACGGCCCTGACTCGCTCGGCCTGCCATCCCGCTTCCAGTACGTGCTCGATCTCGCCAACCCCGGCGCCTACAGGCTCGTCGCCAGGGCGCTGCACAAGCTGCTCGACCAGCACCCCATCGGCTACCTCAAGTGGGACCACAACCGCCCGGTCACCGAGGCCGGCCACGGCCCCGACCACACGCCGGGCGTCCGGGCCCACACCCTCGCCGTCTACCGGCTGATCGACGAGCTGAAGGAACGCCATCCGGGGCTGGAGATCGAGTCGTGCGCCAGCGGTGGGGCCCGGATCGACCTGGGCATCCTGGCCCGCACCGACCGGGTCTGGGCCAGCGACTGCATCGACGCCCTCGACCGGCAGGAGGTGCAGCGCTGGACACAGCTGCTCGTGCCGCCGGAACTCGTCGGGACCCACCTCGGCCCCGAGACCGCCCACTCGACCGGCCGCACCCAGCCGCTCGACTTCCGCGCAGCGACGGCGTTGTGGGGCCACTTCGGCATCGAGTGGAACCTCGCGAAGCTTCCGCCCGAGGAGCTCCCCGTGATCCGCAGCTGGGTCGAGCTGCACAAGAGCCTGCGCCCGCTGCTGCACACCGGTCGGGTCGTCGTCTCCGACCACCCCGATCCGACCCTGTGGGTGCACGGCGTGGTCGCGCAGGACCAGCGCGATGCGGTGTTCGCGATGACGTCGCTCGGCAAGCCGCCGACCTCGCCCCGCGGCCGGGTCCGGTTGCCCGGCCTCGACCCCGCGACGTCGTACGACGTCCGGTTGCTCGGCCCCGAAGGGGCGGGTGAGCCGCCGTGGAGCGTGCCCAGCTGGCTCCAGGGCAAGGGCGTGCGGCTCCCCGGACGGGTTCTCGGCAGTGCCGGCGTGCAGGTACCGGCCATGAAGCCACAGCAGACCTGTCTGCTCCGGGTGACCGCTCGCTAGTGCCACTACAGTGGACGGGATGACCCTCGGCGAGATGGACCTCCACCTCGTTGCGGAAGGCCGCCACGAGCAGCTCTGGCAGGTGCTCGGCGCCCACGTCCGCATCGAGCCGGTAGCGGGCACCAGCTTCGTGGTCTGGGCGCCCAACGCCCGCCAGGTCGCGGTCGCCGGTGACTTCAACGGCTGGGACGGTTCGACGCACCGGATGGCGCCGATCGGCTCGGGGCTCTGGGAGACGTTCGTCCCCGGGGTCGGCTCGGGCGCCACCTACCAGTTCGTGGTCGAGGGCGCCGACGGTGTGTGGCGGCACAAGGCCGACCCGATGGCGTTCCACGCCCAGCCGCCACCCGAGAGGGCGTCGCGCGTCTTCGCCTCCTCACACGTGTGGCAGGACCGCGCCTGGCTGGCCGAACGAGCCGAGCGGCAGCCGGTCAACGAACCGATGGCGACGTACGAGATGCACCTCGGGTCGTGGAAGAAGCACCCCGACGGCTCGTTCTGGACCTACGACGAGCTCGCCGCGGACCTCCCCGCCTACCTCAGCGACCTGGGCTTCACCCACGTCGAGCTGATGCCCGTCATGCAGCACCCGTTCGGCGGGTCCTGGGGCTATCACGTGACGTCGTACTTCGCGCCGGATGCGCGCTTCGGCGACCCCGACGGGTTCCGGCGCCTCGTCGACGCCCTCCACGCGGCGGGCATCTCCGTGATCCTCGACTGGGTGCCCGGCCACTTCGCGACCGACGACTGGGCGCTGGTCCGCTTCGACGGCACCGCGCTCTACGAACACCCCGATCCGCAGCGCGGCTGGCACCCCGAGTGGGGCTCGCACATCTTCGACTTCGGCCGGCCCGAGGTGCGCAACTTCCTCGTCGCCAACGCGCTGTACTGGCTCGAGGAGTTCCACGTCGACGGCCTCCGCGTCGACGGGGTCGCCTCGATGCTCTACCTGAACTACGGCCGCAACGACGGCGAGTGGACGCCCAACCAGTACGGCGGCCAGGAGCACCTCGAGGCAGTGCGCTTCCTGCAGGAGCTCAACGCCACCGCCTACAAGCGGGTGCCGGGCATCGTGACGATCGCCGAGGAGTCGACGGCCTGGCCGGGCGTCACCGGCGCGACCTCGGGCGGCGGACTGGGCTTCGGCTTCAAGTGGAACATGGGCTGGATGCACGACAGCCTGGACTACCTCCGGCACGACCCGATCCACCGCGCCCACCACCACGGCGAGATGTCGTTCTCGATGGTCTACGCGTTCTCGGAGAACTACGTGCTGCCGCTCAGCCACGACGAGGTCGTGCACGGCAAGGGCTCGCTGGTGCGCAAGATGCCCGGCGACCGCTGGCAGCAGCTCGCCAACCTGCGCGCCTACCTCGCCTTCATGTGGGCGCATCCCGGCAAGCAACTGCTGATGATGGGCTGCGAGTTCGCGCAGGAGTCCGAGTGGGCCGAGGCCCGCGAGCTGGACTGGTGGCTGCTCGCGAAGCCCGACCACCGCGGCATGCAGGACTTCGTGCGCGACCTCAACCACCGCTACCGCGAGGAGTCCGCGCTCTGGCGCCTGGACAACGACCCCGCCGGCTTCGCGTGGATCGACGCCCAGGACGCCGGCCACAACACCTTCTCCTTCGTACGACACGCGCCCGCCGGA
>NZ_JBMCZA010000221.1:7830-8804 GCF_048654705.1 Nocardioides sp. CPCC 206348 | reverse complement strand
GCCTGGGCCGAGGTGCTCAACACCGACGCGTCGTCGTACGGCGGGACGGGGGTGGGGAACCTCGGAACCGTGGAGGCGGTCGCCGCCGGGCCGCTCGAGGCGAACGCCCCGGGCGGCAGCCCGGCCTACGCAACGCTCGTCCTGCCACCACTCGCGACGCTCTGGTTGAGGTCCCCCGCCGGTGGTTGAGGTGCGAGCTTGCGAGCCTCGAAACCCCGCCCGTTAGGGTTACCTCCGTGTCCGAAGACCCGGAGATCCGCCACACGACCGTCGACGACGGCACCGCCCGGCTCATCTGGACCGCGGACCTCACCGAGCGCGGCTGGCAGGCCGCTGTCGACGTCGTACGACGCCAGGTGGCCACGGCGCTGATCGACCACGAGCGGGTCGAGGTCAAGGTCGCCGTCGACGACGCCGAGGCGCAGCGCATCGCGACGTGGTCCGGCATGCGCCGCGAAGGCGTGCAGCGCGGACGGACCGGCGACGTCGTCGTCTACGCCCGCCTCGCCGACGACACCCCCGTGCACGAACCCGGTGGGTTCCGGGCGCTGCTCAACTCGTTCCTCCCGCGCAAGCGCGGCATCGGGCAGATGCTGATCCGCGACGACTCGCCGGATCCATCGGGGCCGCGGGTACTCATGTGCCAGTTGACCTACAAGGACGACTGGGACCTGCCCGGTGGCGTGGTCGAGCCCGGCGAGTCGCCGCGCCTGGCCGTCACCCGCGAGGTCGAGGAGGAGCTCAGCCTCCAGATCGAGGCCGGAGCGCTCGTCCTCACCGACTGGTTGCCGCCGTGGGGTGGCTGGGACGACGCGATCTGCCTGGTCTTCGACGGCGGCGTGCACCCGGCGGCCATCACCGACCAGGTCGTGCCGCAGGCCCGGGAGATCCGCTCCGCCGCGTTCCTCACGCTCACCGAGGTCGACGAGCGGGCGGCCGACTTCACGGCGCGGCGGGTGCGGGCTGCACTGGCG
>NZ_JBMCZA010000221.1:5746-7764 GCF_048654705.1 Nocardioides sp. CPCC 206348 | reverse complement strand
CCGGTCGAGGGCACCTCGGCGAGGAGGAGCCAGGCGGACCCGATCGCGACCGGCGGCACCAGCATGATCCACGGCACCACCGAGGCCGAGGTGTTGCGCGACAGCAGTCCGTTGAAGATGCCGTAGCCGACCAGCGACGCCAGCCCCGCGGTGTAGAGCGTGGACACGGCCGCCTTCCAGCCGAACGCCGCGACGCCGTCGGCGAGCGCACCCGGTCCGTCGAGGACCATCGACAGTGCGATCAGCGGGATCGGGACGACGAGGGCCGACCAGACGGTGAGCGCCAGTCCCCCGGTGGCGCCCGACGCGCGGGAGACGACGTTGCCGATGGCCCACATCAGCGCACCCATCAGGCACAGCGCGAGCGCGATCAGGGGCACGTGTCCGCCGCGGCCGAAGCCGACGACGACCAGTCCGGCGGCCCCGAGCACGACGCCGATCGTCTGCGGACGGGTGGGCCGTTCACGGAGCACCACGGTGGCGATCAGGATCGTCAGCACGACCTGGGCCTGGAGCACCAGTCCGGCGAGCCCGGGTGGCATGCCGGCGTCCATGGCGACGTACAGGAAGGCGAACTGGCCGAGCGACATGAAGACACCGACGGCCGCGACGGTGCGCCACGGCACGGGCGGCGGGTCGAGCAGGAACACCGCCGGCACGACCACCGCGAGGAAGCGGGCGGCCAGGAACAGCAGCGGCGGTACGTCGCCCATGCCCCAGTCGATCACGACGAAGTTGAAGCCCCAGATCACGGCGACGAGCGCGGCGAGGGACTGGTCCTTGCGATTCACGTGACCAGCATTGCCGCCACGACCATGAAGCACCAGCGAATAGATCTGTGCCATTTGATGTAGCGTTGCTACATGATTGATCTGGACGCCCTGGCCGGTCTGCAGGCAGTCGCCACCCACGGCTCGGTCGTCGCCGCGGCCGCCGCGACCGGCTTCACCCCCAGTGCCATCTCCCAGCAGGTCAAGCGGCTCGAGCGCCAGACAGGCGTGCCGCTGCTCGAACGCGTCGGTCGCGGCGTGATGCTCACCAGCCACGGCCACCACCTGGTCGACGCCGGCCAGCAGGTCCTCTCTGATCTCGAGCTGCTCGAGACCAACCTGCAGCAGCGCGCCGGTGTCGTTGCCGGCCGGATCCGTCTCGCCGCGTTCTCCACCGCCATGCGTGGCCTGGTGGCACCCATCGCCCGGGGCCTGCGCGACGCCCACCCCGACCTGGCCCTCACCCTGCGCGAGGGCGAGCCGTGGGACGTCGTCGACCTCGTGGCGAGCGGCCAGGTCGAGCTCGGGATCGTGCACCGCTGGGGAGGCGTCGCGCAGACCATCCCCGACCACGTGGTCGCCACTCCCCTGCACGGCGACGTCGCCGACCTGATCGTCCACTGCGACGACCCGCTCGCCCGCCGCCGCAGCGTCACACCCCACGACCTGGTCGACGTGGACTGGATCGCCACCCCCGAGGGCACCATCTGTCGCCAGTGGCTCTCCCGGATGTACGACGGCACCGGCCGCCCGCCCCGGATCGCCCACGTGTCAGCGGAGTTCGACTCGCACCTCGCCCTCGTCGCCGCAGGACTCGGCGTCGCACTGGTCCCGCGAATGGGTCGCGCGCCGCTCGGTGACCAGCTGGTCGCCGTACCCGTGACCGATCCGGAACCGATCCGCCTGATCGACGCGTTGCACCGCCGCACCATGGCGGACTCCCCCGCCGTCCAGGCGGTGCTGGCGGCGTTCGATCAGGTCGGAGCTGGCGTCGAGCCATGAGCGCCACCACGATCGCGCCAGCGTCGCCACGCCGGACCCGCAGCTGGGCACTGCTTGCCGCGGGCACGCTCCTTGCGGTCATTGCGTTGCCGGCCGTCGCCTACGAGTACAGGTACGTGTGGGCGGACCGACTTCTCGACCATCCCATGGCCTTCGGAGCCATCGGGTGGTCCCTGGTGGCCGTCGCTGGATACCTCATCCCGCGCCGTACCTGGCAGCAGCTGATGGTGGGACTGACGTCAGCCG
>NZ_JBMCZA010000221.1:5228-5736 GCF_048654705.1 Nocardioides sp. CPCC 206348 | reverse complement strand
CATCCCATGGCCTTCGGAGCCATCGGGTGGTCCCTGGTTGCCGTCGCTGGGTACCTCATCCCGCGCCGTACCTGGCAGCAGCTGACGGTGGGACTGACGTCAGCCTCCGTCGCTCTTTGCTGGATCGCCGGGGTGTGGTCCCTCGAGATATTTCAGTCCGCCGAGTTCGCCGGCTTCTCCGGGATCGCCAACGCGGACGGCACGATGCAGACCCACGTGCTCCTCGGCGGGTTCGTAGACCCCTACTGGGAAATCCGGGTCGAACAGACCGATCGAGGACTGCTCAACAGGCGATTCACGGTGGGATGTGTGAACGGCGACGGGCAGTCCTTGCAAAGGTTGTCGTGGTCAGACGGATCGCTGGTCGTCGACACGTCCGCCGGAACTGTCGCAGTGCCGGTGGGCGAGGACGGGCACATCGGGCGTGCGCGCCCACTCGTCGGCACCACTCCTGACGAAGACTTTGGCGGCAACGGCAACGCGCCGATCCTGGAGAGTTGCTGACGAC
>NZ_JBMCZA010000221.1:3086-5188 GCF_048654705.1 Nocardioides sp. CPCC 206348 | reverse complement strand
TCAGCTGGGCTGAGACTCGAGCGCCCGGCGGGCGAGGTAGGTCGCCCCGGCGACGGCCGCGGGCATCACCAGGATGCCGCCGAAGGGCACCAGGAAGCAGGCCTGGACGCAGACACCGAACCCGAGCATCGCGCCGCGGTGCTGGCGCATCAGGTCGGCGCGGGCGGCGCGGTCCATGCCGCGGGCCTCCAGGGGGCGCGACACGAGCTCGCCGGCGAGCAGGCGCCCGGAGACGATCAGGCCGAGCGTTGCTCCGATGATCGCGCCGATCACGGGCAGCAGCCCGATGAGGAACACGACGACGGCTGTCGCCAGGCCCATCACCACCAGCACCAGGCCGTCCAGCGCGCCGCGGATCCAGCCGACGCCGCGATCGGGGATCTCGCCGCCGAGGGAGATCTCGACCTGCTTCCAGATCCTCTCGTAGAACGGATCGCCCACCGCGAGGGTGAGCCCGGTGAAGGTGACGATCGAGAGCATCACCGCGCCGGCGAGCACGCCGATGTAGACGACGGTGCGGAAGATCGAGCGCGCTGCGTCGGCCCAGTCGTTCGCGAACGGGGTCGCCCAGGCGATCAGGTCATCGAGGACGAGGACCAGGCCGACGAACGCCGCCGCCAGCAGGACCATCACGATCACGGCCGGCACGATGCCCAACGCCATCAGGCGGGTGCGGGTGCGCCACAGCCGGATCCCCTGCAGCAGGAAGCCGGCGCCCTGCCCGAACCCCATGCCCCGCGCTGCGCCTGCCATCACGATCCGCCGGCTCAGAACAAGGCAGAGGCGAGGGCGGCGCGGCCCTTGAGGACGCGCGGGTCGTCGTTGCCGACCGCACCGAAGAGCGCCAGCAGGTGCTCGCGGGCCTTGTCGCGGTCCTTGCCGGAGGTACGACGAACCAGCTCGACGAGGCGCGCGAAGGCGTCCTCGACGTGGCCGCCGAGCATGTCCAGGTCGGACACGAGGGTCTGCGCGTCGACGTCGTCGGGGGCGGCTGCCGCAGCAGCGCGGGCCTCGTTGATGTCGACGCCCTGGGTGCGCTGCAGGACCTTCGCCATCGCCAGGCCCGCGGCGGCCTCGTGGTCGGCGGGGTTGCCGTCGACGAGCTTCTGGTACTCCGCAACGGCCAGGTCGATGTTCCCCTCGGCCAGCGCGTCCTGGGCGGGTGCGTAACGGGGGTCCACCTCGGGCTCGCCGCCCTCCTCGCCCTCGACCCCGGTCACGGGGGCGCCGAAGGCGTTGGGCTGGTGGCGACCGGCGATGCCCTGCGCGGTCAGCTGCTGTGCGAGCTGGTTGAACAGCGCGCGGATGTCGTCGATCGGAGCCGCGCCCGGGATCGGCTGCGTGGCCGGGCGACCCTCGAGGATCACCAGCATCAGCGGCACCTGCTGGATCTGCATCGCCTGGGCGATCTGCGGATTGGCGTCCACGTCGATCGTGGCGGCGAGGAACCGGCCGTCGTACTCATTGGCGACCTGGATGACGTCCTCGGCCATGTCGACGCTCTCGGGCACCTGGCGGGCCGAGTGGAAGACCAGGACGACCGGGGCGTTCATCGACGCCTCGAGGACGGTCTGGAAGTTCGCCTCGTCGACGGCCACGGAGTACGCCGAGGTGGCCCGGCCACCACCGGTACCACCGCCGGCACCGCCAGCGGGAGAGGCGGGCGCGCCGGCCGGGGCCGGGCGCTGCTTCAGCGCCGAGAGATCGATGGCGCCGGGACGGGAGAACGGCTGCTGCGTCATGGACGCAATCCTACGGAGCGTCGTCAGTTGGGGACGCGGGGGCCACGCAGGCCGGCCCGCTGCACGACGCGCTGGATGGCGAGGTCGCGGTCGTCGGGACGGCCGACGTACCGGATGTCGCGCAGGCCCTGCTCCTGGGCGGCGGACTCGAAGCAGAAGTGGCCGAAGCCGAGGATCCGGCCGTGGAGCGGCTTCTTGACCGAGATGTCGAGGATCCGGCTCAACGGCATCGTCGCCAGGCTCTGCGACAGCACGCCGTGGACGCGGAAGACCCGCATGTTGGTGATCACGAACCGGTCGCGCAGGACGGCGAGTCCGCCCCACGACGCGTGCAGGAGCAGCCCGGCCGCGACGATGATG
>NZ_JBMCZA010000221.1:0-3028 GCF_048654705.1 Nocardioides sp. CPCC 206348 | reverse complement strand
TAGGCGAACCAGTGGTGGGTGACCTCGTCGACGACGACCTCACCCTCCTCGCGGAGCAGGTGCTTGCTGATCCGGGGGTCGCCGAGGCGCGCGATGAATCCCGACACGAAACTCACCTGGGGCTCGTCACGGGCGCGGCACTAGCCGAGGGCGCCGAGGAAGTCGATGATCCCCGTAAAGGCCTGATCGGTGAGCGCCCAGACGTCGGAACCGGTGCTCTTGGCGGTCGTGGCCAGGCCGTTGGGATCGGTGAACATCCAGAAGCCGAGGAACACGATCACCACGACACCGATCAGCTTCTTGGTGTCCATGCGTGGGTGTCTCCATCCTGGTGTGGTTGTGCCCCCGAGGACACAGATCGACACATTGGTACCAAACGCCCCACCTGTCGCGCGGGAGGCGCGCCCAACTCCGGCCGTCAGCGGTCAACTGGCCGTCAGGGACAGGCGTGCTGCAACCCGTTCATCAGGGTTCCGGCCGGAGCCTGCGAACCGCGGAGCCAGGCGTCGAAGAAGGTGTCGAGGATCTCTCCCGTGCGGGCCTGGACGAACGCCTCGAACTGCGCCACCGAGGCGTTGCCGTCGTGGTGCGCGGTGACCCACAACCGCAGCACCCGCTCCATCTCGGCCGCGCCGATGCGGTTGCGCAACGCCGCGAGGACCATCGCTCCCCGGTCGTACACGGCGCTGTCGAAGATGTGCGCCGCACCGGGGTTGTCGAGCTTCAGGGTCCAGAACGACGACCTCGGCGTCTGGCAGGCATCGGCGTAGTACTCGTCGAGCCAGGCCTCCACGCTCGGGCCGCCGTGCGCGGCGTCGTACAGGACCTCGGCGTAGGTGGCGAAGCCCTCGTTGAGCCAGATGTCGCGCCACTTGCGCACCGAGACGCTGTCGCCGAACCACTGGTGGGCGACCTCGTGGACGATCACGTCCGTGTCGATCCACGAGCCGTACGTCGGCCGGGTCTGGTTCTCCAGGGCGAAACCGACGTCGAGATTGGTGACGACGCCACCGATGGACGAGAACGGGTAGGGGCCGAACTGGCCCTGGAGCCCCTCGGTGATGCCCGCCGTACGACGCAGGACGCGCAGGGCACGGCGGCGCTCACCCAACGAAAGGCGCGAGGACACGGCGTTGTAGACGGGGATCCCCGACGCGGTTCGACTGGCCTCGAACACGAAGTCACCTGCCGCCACGACGGCGAGGTAGGTCGCCATCGGGTCCGACATCCGCCAGTGGGTGACTGCGCGGGTGCCGACCACCGTCCGCGAGACGCGGACACCGTTGCTGATCACCCGCTTGGCCTTCGGCAGGGTGACGCGGATGTCGAACGTGGCCTTGTCACTGGGGTGGTCGTTGGACGGGAACCACCACGGCGCCATGTGCGGCTGGTTCATCGTGACGAACTCGTGGCGGTCCGCCAGCCAGTTGCGCTCGCCGGCGTACCCGACACGGGACGGACGGCCCCGGTAGACGACCTCGACCTTGAAGGTCTTGCCGGCACCGATCGCACTGCGCGGAACGACCTTGAGCTCGTGGTGATTGGGGCGCGTGAAGCGGGCATTCCAGCCGTTGACTCTGACCGCGCTCACCGGCAGCAACAGGTCGAGGGAGAAGCTGCTGAGCGCCCGGTTCGCGCGCAGGGTGACGACGGTGCGTCCGCGCAGGATCCGCTCACCGAAGTCGTAGGCGATCCGCACGTCGTAGTGCAGCGCGTCGGTGCCGCCGTTGCCGTCGTAGGGCCAGTACGGGTCGGATCCCCTGATCCCGCCCGGGGCCGGCGCAGTGGTCAGCGTGGACACGGTGGCCGAGGCGCCGGGGACGGTGGCCGCGGCCCCCGAGAGTCCCGGGACCAGCAGGAGCAGGAACACCACGAGAACCGTCCGCCAGCGCATCGGCCCAATGTACGTCAGCATTTATTCGGTTGATCCCACCCACCGATGTGCGTCAGCCTTGGACCTCACTCCGCGCATCCGCGGAACCCGTCGAGAGGAGCGTGACATGTCCATGACTGTTGCCGGCCTGCCCGCAGACCGAATCCCCTCGACCCACAGGAGCACCCGACGTGTTTCCGGAGAACCTCTCCACACCTGACCTCACTGCAGACCTCGACCCGCGCTTCGTCTTCGACTTCAAGGCGTACGACGACCTCGGCCCCGGCCAGCGCTGGTCCACCTGGCTCGACATCGAGCCACTGTCACGCGGACCCGAGCCACGACCCGACTGGGTCGTGACGTCCCAGGGTGCGATCGACACCGACCTCGGCATCCTCAAGACCGGCAAGGAAGCCGACGTCTTCCTGCTCGACCGGACCGACCCCCACGACCCCGCGCAGTCCGTCGTGATGGCCGCCAAGCGGTACCGCTCCCCCGAGCACCGCACCTTCCACCGCTCGGCCACCTACACCGAGGGCCGCAGCATGAAGCGGTCCCGCGACGAGCGCGCGCTCAAGCGCAAGAGCACCTTCGGTCGCGAGGTCGCGGCGGCCGAGTGGGCGATCTCCGAGTGGAGTGCCCTGCAGCGCTGCTGGGACCTCGGCCTCCCCGTGCCCTATCCGGTCCAGATCGACGGCACCGAGATCCTGATGGAGTGGATCACGGTGCCCGGGACGGACGGCGACGCGGACGACGGGCCGCAGACGGCTCCGCGCCTGGCGCAGACCCGGCCCGACCCCGTGCTGCTCGAGTCGTACTTCGAACAGCTCCGCTCGGCGATGCTGGCGCTCGTGCAGGCCGGACTCGTGCACGGCGACCTGTCGGCGTACAACATCCTCGCGGCGGGCGACCGCCTCGTGATCATCGACCTGCCGCAGCTGGTCGACCTGGTCGGCAATGCCGGCGGGTTCGACTTCCTGCAACGCGACTGCACGAACGTGTGCGGGTGGTTCGAGCGGCGCGGCCTGGCGGTCGATGCGCACGAGTTGTTCGGCGACCTGGTCGCGCACGCCTTCTGAGGGACGAACGGACCGGGCGGGGTAGCCTCCGCCCCGTGAGGAGCACCCGCGCCCGGTCCGTCGTCGTCGCGTCCCG
>NZ_JBMCZA010000220.1:32966-33221 GCF_048654705.1 Nocardioides sp. CPCC 206348 | reverse complement strand
CCCAGGATGGTCTCCGGGGTGTCGATGCCGAGGATCCGGACGTAGCGCACGGATCCGTTGCGGAGCCGTACGACGACGGTGTCGCCGTCCTGGACCCGGAGCACCCGCGCGTCCGGCCGCACCGGCTCGGGGGTCGTGACAGCAACGGACGCCTGCTTCGCAGCCGCGACGGCGAAGCCGTGCTGCACCAGCTCCAGCGGCTCGGCCGACCCGTGGTGGGTCAGCCCTGCGGTGAGGGCGCCCGCAGCAAGGGTC
>NZ_JBMCZA010000220.1:30968-32956 GCF_048654705.1 Nocardioides sp. CPCC 206348 | reverse complement strand
ACCGGCTCCAGCGGCTCGGCCGACCCGTGGTGGGTCAGGCCTGCGGTGAGGGCGCCCGCGGCGAGGGTGGTGGCAAGGGTCAGGCGAAGGAGGGGCAGTCGCACAGGTCCATGCGACAGGGCGCGGGTGGGCGTCCAGCGTGCTGCGGGTGGATGTCGCGCGACAGCCCCGTGAACAAAGAATCCAGTTGGCTGGGGTGCCGGTCAGTCCCCGGACGGCACGATCATCGGCGTGCCCGCAACGGGGTCCGGCACGACGACGCAACCCAGTCCGAAGGCCCGTTCGACGAGTGCGGCGGTCACGACTTCGACGGGGGCGCCCTCGGCCAGGACCTCGCCGTCGCACATCACCACGAGGTGGTCGCTGTAGCGACAGGCGAGGTTGAGGTCGTGCAGCACGGTCACGATCGTGCGGCCGGTCTCGCGGTTGAGCGTGCGCAGCAGGCGCAGGAGGTCGACCTGGTGTGCGATGTCGAGGAAGGTCGTCGGCTCGTCGAGCAGCAGCAGGTCGGTCTCCTGGGCCAGGGCCATGGCGACCCACACCCGCTGGCGTTGCCCGCCGGAGAGCTCGTGCAGGGGCCGGGCGATCAGCGATGCCGTGTCGGTGGCGTCCAGCGCCGCGGCCACGGCGTCGTCGTCCCGGGCCGACCAGTGCCGGAACCAGCCCTGGTGCGGGTGCCGGCCCCGCGACACCAGGTCGCCCACCGTGATCCCGTCCGGCGCGACGGGGGTCTGCGGGAGCAGCCCGAGGATCCGGGCCACCTCGCGCGAGCCGTGGTCGAGGATGGGCGTGCCGTCGAGCAGGACCTCGCCGGCGCGCGGGCGCAGCAGTCGGGCGAGCCCGCGCAGCAGGGTCGACTTGCCGCATGCATTGGCACCCACGATGGCGGTGACCCGGCCATCGAGGATGTCGAGGTCCAGGTCGCGTACGACGGTCCTGTCGTCGTACCCGAGAGCGAGGCCGCGGGCCGCGAGGCGGGCGGTGGTGTGTTCGACGGCTGGGGTCTCGGTGATGGGCAGGGTCATCCGCCCACTCCTCTCCGGTTGGTGGTGGCCAGCAGCCACAGGAGGTACGGCGCCCCGACGGCCCCCGTGACGACGCCGGTCGGCATCTCGATGGGAAGGACCTGGACGGCGATGTAGTCGGCGACCAGGCACAGGACCGCGCCGACGGCTCCCGCAGCCACGATGCCGCCGCGCGCCGGGCCGAGCAGTCGGTCCGCGACCGGGCCGGCCACCAGCGCGACGAAGGCGATCGGGCCGGCGACGGCCGTGGCCAGAGCCGTGAGCAGGACCCCGACGCCGAGCAGCAGGAGGCGCGTGGGTTCCAGACGGGTGCCGAGCCCGCGGGCGGTGTCGTCGCCGAGCTCGACGTTGCGCAGCATCCGTTGCAGGACGGGCACGGTGGGCGCCAGCAGCAGCAGGCACACCAGCAGCACGTTGTTCTCGGTGTCGCCGGCCTGGCCGATCGATCCGGTGAGCCAGTGCAGGGCTTCGCGCGCTTCGGTGAGCGAGGTCCGGGTGAGCAGGAAGCCGGTGATGCTGGTGGCGAACGCCGACATCCCGATCCCGATCAGGATGAACCGGTAGCCCGAGACGCCGTCGCGCCAGGCGAGCAGGTACATCGCGGTCGCGAACACCAGGGCGCCGACGAGCGCGAGCACCGGGATGCTCGGGCCGGACAGTGCCGGGACGGCGAGACCGGCCACCGCGAACACGCTGGCGCCGGCCGAGATCCCGACGAAGTCCGGCGAGGCCAGCGGATTGCGGAGCAGCTGCTGGAAGATCGTGCCGGCGGCGCCGAGCGCGAGTCCGACGCCGATGGCCGCCTTGACCTGGGGGACGGCCAGGTCCTGGACGATGAAGTCCACGGCGGGGTTGTCGCCGGTGCCCAGGAGCGAGCCCAGCACCTGGCTGAAGCTCAGGCGGACCGAGCCGAAGCAGAGCGTCAGCAGGCTCAGCAGCAGCGCGACACCCAGCAGCACGGTC
>NZ_JBMCZA010000220.1:30759-30907 GCF_048654705.1 Nocardioides sp. CPCC 206348 | reverse complement strand
CCAGGGTCGCCGTGCTCACAGCTCCGCCAACCGGCTGTAGCGCACGAGCAGGATGAAGAACGGTGCGCCGAGCATGCCCAGCACGATGCCGACCTGCAGCTCGCCGTCGCCGCCGATCACCCTGCCGAGGATGTCGGCGCCGAGGAGC
>NZ_JBMCZA010000220.1:29506-30677 GCF_048654705.1 Nocardioides sp. CPCC 206348 | reverse complement strand
GTGAACAGGCCGATCCGGGTGCGGGTCAGGGAGACGCCGAGCCCGCGGGCGGCGTCGTCGCCGAGGGCGAGTGCATTGAGCGGGCGGCCACAGAGCACCCCGACGACCAGGCCGAGGATGAGGATCGGGGCCACTCCGGTGACGATCGGGGCGTAGCGTCCGGCCAGCGAACCGACCTGCCAGAAGCGGTACTCCTGCTGGGCCTGCAGGTCGGTGAGCAGCAGGCCGGTGGTGACGGCCGTGAGGCCGGCCGTGATCGCGGCTCCGGCGAGCGCCATCTTGACGGGCGTCGCGCCTTCGCGGCCGATCGAGCCGACGGCGTACACGAGAGCAGTCGCGGCGAGGGCACCGACGAAGGCCAGCACGACGTGGAGCTGGATGCCGCTGACTCCGAGCAGGGTGATCCCGGCGACGACGGCCAGGGCGGCGCCCGCCTCGATGCCCATGATCGAGGGGTCGGCGAGCGCGTTGCGGGTCAGTCCCTGCAGGACCGCTCCGGAGACGCCGAGCGCGGCGCCGACGAGCACGCCGAGGATCGTGCGCGGCACGCGCAGCTCGATGGTGACGGTGTCGTCGGTGGTCGCCGCGGTGAACTGGCGCAGTGCGTCGATGACCTCGGAGAGGCCGATGGACCGCGAGCCCTGGGTGACGCTGACGAAGCCGGTCAGCAGGACCAGACCGCCGAGCACGAACAGCCCGGCGGTGAGCGCGCCCGGGCGCCGGACGCGACGCATCGCATCCGGCGCCACGGTCGCGGTGGCCACCGCCTGGTCAGTCACCGATGGAGTCGTCGAGGCCGGACAGCTCCTCGGTGAGCTTGTCGAGGGCGACGGCGTAGTGGCCGTACGTGTGCAGCCAGAAGCCGGGCCACTCGACGACCTGACCGGCCTTCGCTGCGCGGATCGAGCTCCACGTCGGCTGGTCCTTGACGGTCTTCTGGTCGGCGATGAAGCTGCGGCTGTCGAACATCAGCACGTCGGGCTGGTACTTGTCGGCCTTCTCCCAGCTCAGGTTCTCCCAGTACGGGAAGCCCTTGTCGGGGGAGTCGGGCTCGATGATGTCCAGGCCCCAGCGGTCGAAGTCGAGCAGCTCGGGCGCGAACTCCGGGTTGGCGACGTAGAGCAGGTCGCTGGCGGGGGAGACGGCGAGGGCGGTGAAGTCCTTGTCCTTC
>NZ_JBMCZA010000220.1:22607-29452 GCF_048654705.1 Nocardioides sp. CPCC 206348 | reverse complement strand
AGGCTCTCGGCCAGGTCCTCGTAGCCCTCGGCGAGGTCGAGGATGGAGTCGCCCTGCGCCGCGCCGACGACGGGCGCGAGCTCCGCGAGCTTCTTGCTCTTGGCCTTCACGCCGTCCTCGAAGCCCGAGTGGGCCTTCTCGGCGGGCCACCAGTCGGCGACGATCAGGTCAGGGCTCAGGGTCGAGGCCTTGGCGACGTCGATGGAACCCCACTCCTCGCCGAGGATCGCGATCCCGGTGAGGTCCAGGTCCTTGAGGTTGGGGTCGGTCGTGACCGGCTCGTCGGCGTAGATCCCGACCGGCTTGATGCCGTACGCCATCAGCGCGGCGGCCTCGGCGGCGTGGGCGATGATCCGGGTCGGCGTCTTGTCGAGCTCGACGACCTCGCCCGAGCCGTCGGTGAACTCCCAGGGCCCGTCGGGGACCTTCGAGGAGTCCTTGGCATCGGACTTGTCGGCAACGTCGGAGCTGCAGGCGGCGGTACCGAGCGTGAGCACGGTCGCGAGCGCGAGGGCCAGAGTTCTCTTCACGACAGGGAAGCCTAACCTAACTAACCCACCATCGGTCGAGCGGCCCTGCTGGTGAAATGCGAAGGGCCCCGGCGCAGCGCGCCGGGGCCCTTCGGTGGAGCGGGGTGACTCAGTCGTCGGCGAATGCCGGCTTCGTCGTCAGCTTGTGGGTCTCGTCGTGGACGTTCGCCGCGATCTCCTTGAGCTTGTCACCGTGCTCGCGAGCGTGGTGGGCACAGAAGAGCAGTTCGCCACCGGAGGTGAGTTCTACGCGGAGGTAGGCCTGGGCACCACAACGGTCGCAGCGGTCCTCCGCGGTGAGCGGGGCGCTGGGAGCAACGATAGTTGTCATCTCGGCCTCTCTTTCTTTCGTCTTCACCCCTATCGGGTGTCGACGTGATCAACGTAGCGACTGGATCAAAGATTCCCGTCAACGTGAGCTTTCAATCCACTGCGGAGCCTTCATCCAATCACCTGATGGGTGTCTGCTGTCTGATTTTCCACCGCTTGAAACATCCCTGTGACCATCCGATCGATCAGGGTTCCCTGGTCCGACCGGTGACCCCTCCCGTTGTGGGAGGGATACCTGGCATCGTCTCGCCGCCCCAGCCCGTGTGCCTGCACCGGACTCCGGCGTGTCGCCGGTAGATTCGTACCTCCACCCGCCCCGCGTGGGCGTCCACCACCGTGTCATCCGCATCACTTCGAGGAGCAGGTCATCGCCGACAACACCTACAACGCAGCGCATCTGCTGGTCCTTGAGGGCCTCGAGGCCGTGCGGAAGCGTCCGGGGATGTACATCGGCTCCACCGACACCCGCGGGTTGATGCACTGCCTCTGGGAGATCATCGACAACGGCGTGGACGAGGCGCTCGCGGGCGCTGCCCACAAGGTCGAGGTCACCCTGTTCCCCGACGGCTCCGTCGAGGTGTACGACGACGGGCGCGGCATTCCGACGGACAAGGAGCCCAAGAGCGGGCTGACCGGTGTCGAGCTCGTCGCGACGAAGCTCCACGCCGGCGGCAAGTTCGGCGGGTCGTCGTACGCCGCGACCGGTGGTCTGCACGGCGTGGGCCTGTCGGTGGTCAACGCCCTGTCGAGCCGGATGGACATCGACGTCGACCGCTCCCCGGCGACGCAGGGGATGAGCTTCCAGCGCGGCGGTCCCGGCACCTTCGCCGGCGACGGTCCGGACGCGCCGTTCACGCCCGCGACCGGACTCAGCCGCAAGGGCGGCCGTGTCGCCAAGGGCAAGTCGGGCACGCGGGTCCGGTTCTGGCCGGACCGGCAGATCTTCACCAAGGACTCCAAGTTCGAGCTGGACGGCCTGATCGGGCGGGCCCGGCAGACCTCGTTCATCGTGCCCGGGCTCGAGCTGGTGATCCGTGACCAGCGCGAAGCCGAGCACACCGAGGAGCGCTTCCGCCACGACGGCGGCATCGGGGAGTTCTGCGAGTTCCTGGCGCACGACGAGGCGATCACCGACGTACTCCGGCTGCAGGGCAGCGACACCTTCACCGAGACGGTGCCGATGCTCGACGACAAGGGTCACATGAGCCCGCAGGACGTCGAGCGTGAGCTCGTCGTCGACGTCGCCGTACGGTGGGGCACCGGCTACGACACCGAGGTCAGGTCGTTCGTCAACGTCATTGCCACGCCCAAGGGCGGCACCCATGTCAGCGGCTTCGAGTCGGCCTTGACCAAGACGTTCAACGAGGCGATGCGCGCCACCAAGGCGCTCAAGGTCAACGACGACAATGTGACCAAGGACGACATCCTCGAGGGCATGACGGCGGTCGTCACGGTGCGTCTGGCCGAGCCGCAGTTCGAGGGCCAGACCAAGGAGATCCTCGGCACCCCCGCGGCCAAGGCGGTGGTGAGCAAGGTCGTGGCGCAGCAGCTCAAGGAGTTCCTGACCTCGACCAAGCGGGTCGAGAAGGCCCAGGCCAAGCTCCTCATGGAGAAGGTCGTCGGTGCCTCGAAGACCCGCATCGCCGCGCGCCAGCACAAGGAGACCCAGCGCCGGAAGAACGCGCTCGAGTCGTCCTCGCTGCCCTCCAAGCTGGCGGACTGCCGAGCCAACGACAACGAGCGCACCGAGCTGTTCATCGTCGAGGGTGACTCCGCGCTCGGTACGGCGAAGCTGGCCCGCAACGCGGAGTTCCAGGCGTTGCTGCCGATCCGGGGCAAGATCCTCAACGTCCAGAAGGCCTCGGTCGGCGACATGCTCAAGAACACCGAGTGCGCCTCGATCATCCAGGTGGTCGGCGCCGGCTCGGGTCGCACCTTCGACCTCGAGGCGCGCCGCTACGGCCGGATCATCTTCATGGCGGACGCGGACTCCGACGGCGCCCACATCCGGTGCCTGCTGGCGACGCTGTTCTTCAAGTACATGCCCGACCTGGTCGCCGAGGGTCGCGTCTACACCGCCGTCCCGCCCCTGCACCGCATCGAGATCTCCAACCCCCGCAAGGGCCAGGAGAAGTACGTCTACACCTTCTCCGACCCCGAGCTGCAGCGAAAGCTCGCCGAGCTGAAGAAGAAGAACATCCGCTGGAAGGACCCGGTGCAGCGCTACAAGGGTCTCGGCGAGATGGACGCCGACCAGCTGGCCGAGACGACCATGGACCCCCGTCGTCGTACCCTCCGACGGTTGACGGTCGACGACGCCGCCGTGTCGGCCGAGGTGTTCGAGCTGCTGATGGGCAGCGAGGTGGCTCCGCGCAAGGAGTTCATCGTCCAGGGTGCCTACGAGGTCGACATGGAATCGCTGGACGCGTGACGCGAGCCGGGACGGTGGGGCGCTCGGTGCTGAGGAAGCGGGAGTCGCCGTGACTGTGCCCGAGGACCGGGCCAAGCATCTCTATCGGGCAGCACTGGTCATCGACGAGTTCGACTCGGTCGGCGCCGTTGCCATCGCCGTTCTGTCCGTCATCACCTTCGGGTGGTACGGCGACATGACCGACCCGCGCCACCGGATCGAGATCCGCCGGCTGGAGTCGGGTGAGGTGGTGGCCACCATCGCCTGGGTGCGCAGACACACGCAGGCCACGCGCGTCCTGGGCGACGTGCAGCGGGACTTGTCGATGATGTCGCCGGAGGACTTCAGGGAGCGGTACGACTTCGACGACGAGTGAACGCGATCGCTGCCTGGTGGGATCAGTCGATCTCGCGGCAACGCCGCACGAGGTCGCGGACCACGTCGTCCGGGGCGTCCGGGACGCCGAGCACGATGCCGTCGCACAACCCGGCGTACCAGGTGGCGAGAACGTCGGGGAGCGTGGCGAAGGTGCCCTGCGGGACGAGCCGGTCGATGACCTCGTCGGTGAGGTGGTCGCCCAGCCCCGACCAGTCCGATCGCGCTGCCATGGCGGTCAGCTCCTCGCCGAGGTCCTCGAGGTCGAACATCGCGAGCTGGGGGCGGTAGGCGGGGGTGCTGTAGAGGAAGGCCAGCTCGGGGCGTCGGGCATCGCGGACCGCGGCGAGGTCGTCGTACGACGCCGCCATGAGGGGTTGGGGACCGGCAATGAGGCGCGGGAGCCCGGACCGGCCGGCGCGCTCGCAGCCCGTCTGCAGGGCGGGCAGGATCGCCGAGCTGATCATGGTGGGGTGGCTGTTCGTGGGGTGGCAGACGAAGCCGTCCGCGACCTGCCCGGCGAGCTCGCACATCCCGCGGTTCACGCCCCCGGTCCAGATCGTCGGCGCCGCGACGTCCAACGGGCCGGGGTTGAAGTACGGCTGGAGGCGGGTCAGCGGGTAGTGCGGGCCGTCGTGATTCAGCTCCGCGCCGGTCTGGAAGCTCTCGAACGAGGCCCGGACCGCTGCGACGTAGTCGCTGAGCCTGGCCACGGGCTCGGACCACGGCGCGGCGTAGCGTCCGATGATGTTGCCGCGCACCTGTGAGGCCAGCCCCAGCTGGAACCGTCCACCGGAGAACCGTGCGAGGTCCCAGGCCGTGTAGGCGGTGAGCATCGGGCTGCGCGCGAAGGCGACCACCATGCTGGTGCGCACCGTCAGGGTCGTCGTGTTCGCCAGCGCGAGTGCCGCGACGGTGAACGGGTCGTGGATCGTCTCCGACACGTGCATCACGTCGAAGCCGAGGTCCTCGGCGCGCCGGGCCCAGGCACCGACCCCGGCGAGAGGTGAGCTCGCCGGCCATGATGCGACGATCTCCATCGAGTGCTCCGTCCACGTCGTTGCTGGGCCGACCATGGCACGGATGGGGCCGCCCGGGAAGCCGCAGCGCTGTAGGTTGGGCGAGGAAGGCGATCTTGCCGCTTTCCCTCTTTCTCCGTGGGGGCGATCAAGCAGTGGTGAGCGACACGAGGGCGGCCGTCGTCAAGGTCCTCAAGGCGCGGGGTGCCAAGGCCCGTCGCGGTCACCTGCGGCTGCAGGTCGGTGACCTGTTCTGGTACGTCGACCCGCGGGTCACGGGCGTTGGCCAGCGCGCGACGCTGGCGCTCGAGGTCGGCTGCTGGGTGCCGGACCTGCCACCCGAGCCGGACGGCGGGGCGGTGGACTGCCCGCTGCTGATGGACTACGCGATCGCCGATCCGGTGGCCGACACCGGGACGTTGCTCGACCTGCTCGGATCGATCGGCACGCTGGCGGAGCTGCGCGCGCGACTCGACGAGCTGACGGGCGCGCTCGTCGACAAGTCGCTCCGCGCGCTCCTCGACGCCTGAGCCGGCGCCGGGCTCAGACCTGCTGGGAGAGCAGGCCGGTGTCGACGTCGTAGATGAAGCCGCCGACGTGGATGGTCTCCGGGATCAGCGGGTGCGAGCGGACCCGACGGATGTCCTCGGCCAGCGCGGTCTTCTGGTTGGCGATGACGTGGAACGGGTGCCACGACACGTCCTGGCCGGTCGCCTCACCGATCTTGGCCTGGATGTCGGCCTCGGACGACGACGCCATGGCGCAGCGGGTGTGCGGGATGACCAGGATCCGGTCGACGTTGAGAAGGTGCACGCCCAGGACCAGCGCCTCGAGCGCGGCCTCGGTCACGCGACCACCCGGGTTGCGGAAGATCTTCGCGTCGCCGTGCTTCAGGCCGAGCATCTTCAGGGGGTCGATGCGCGAGTCCATGCAGGTCACGATTGCGACACCGGCATGGGCCTTGCCGTCGAAACCACCGAACTCGAAGTGGTCCGCGAACTCGCGGTTGGCCTTCAACAGATCGTCGAATTCACCCATGGCGGAAGTCTATCCAGCAGTCCGGAGCACTTCCGCGGTGTCCACTTCGCGGGTACCCGCGCGGGCGAACAGGATCAACGCCAGTACGGCGGCGGCGAACGCCGCGACGGCAGCGCCGACGAAGACGGCGTGCTCCTGGACGATGCCGAGCTCGCGGATGCCGAGCGAGGGGTCGGCTGCCTGGGTGGCGTAGAGGCGGCGCAGGCCGATGGTCGTCAGCGCGGAGATGCCGACCAGCATGCCGATCATCCGGGCGACCACCACGAGCGCGCTGGCCAGGCCGTGGGAGTCGTCGTCGGTGTTGGCCAGGATCGCGGCGTTGACCGGCGCGAGGGCGAGGCCGAAGCCGAAGCCGCCGATCACCAGGGGGACGTTCGAGCCGAAGCCGTCGAGGCTCGTGGCGTCCCACTGGGCCATCGCGAGGAACGAGACACCTGCCGCCGCCATGCCGATGGCCGTCAGCACGCCGGCGTTGAGGCGGCGCAGCAGCCACCCGCCGACGATGGCACCGAACGGCAAGGCGGCAAGGAAGCGGAGCAGGACCAGCGCGGCGCCGAGCTGTGAGTCGGGCTGGGTGGTCGTGCGTGCGAACAGCGGGATGTCGACCAGCGCCGCGATCAGTGCCCAGCCGACGAGGAAGCTGACGACCAGGGCGCCCCACGCAGGCGTCGCCCGCAGCGCACCGCGCGGCACGATCGGGTCATCGGCACGGCGCAGGTGCACCAGCAGCAGGATCACCGCAATCCCCGAGCCCACGAGGAACCACGGTCCCTGTGGGGAGAAGACCGCCACCTCCGGGTCGGCCGTGGCGAACGCCAGGACGATGCCGCCGAGGGTCGCGGCGAGCAGGCCGGCGCCGAGCAGGTCAGCGTCCAGCAGGTGCCGGAACCAGCCGCGCAGGTCGACCAGGGGCCGGGGCAGAAACCAGCAGCAGACCAGGAACGCGACGAAGGAGCCGATCGTGACGAGGCCGATCGGGGTGACCCAGCGGCTGCCGCCGTCGACGTACGGGATGAAGAGCTGGCCCCAGGTGAGGTCGCGCTGGATCGACGCGGGTTCGAGGAAGGTGATCACCCCGGCGGTGAGGGTGATCGCGAGCAGGAGTGCGGTGACGGCCGCCGCTGGTCGAGGTGCGAGCGCAGC
>NZ_JBMCZA010000220.1:21578-22597 GCF_048654705.1 Nocardioides sp. CPCC 206348 | reverse complement strand
TGTCCTGGACGGCGTGATCGCCGACCTCACCGCTGAAGGGGACCAGCTCCGCGCTGCGGTCGCCGGTCTCGACAGCGACGGGTGGACCACGTTCACGCCCGCCGAGGGGTGGACCGTCGCGACCACCGTCGGGCACCTGCTCTGGACCGACGAGGTGGCCGTGCTGGCTGCCGGTGCGCTGACCGACGAGGGCAAGAAGGCATGGGACGCCGTCGTGCTCCGGGCGATCGAGGACCCGACCGGGTTCGTCGACAAGGGAGCGCTCGAGCTCGGCGCCCTGGCCCCGGAGGAGCTGTTGGCCCGCTGGGACGCCGGCCGCGTCGCGCTCCCCGAGGCACTGCGCGCCTACCCCGACGGGTTCAAGATGCCGTGGTTCGGCCCGCCGATGTCGCCCACCTCGATGGCGACCGCCCGGTTCATGGAGACCTGGGCGCACGCCCTCGACGTGTACGACGCCCTCGGCCTCACGCCCGACGTGACCGACCGGATCCGGCACGTCGCCCACATCGGCGTGCGCACCCGCAACTTCTCCTTCGCCAACAACGAGCTCCCGGCCCCGGCCGAGGAGTTCCGGATCGAGCTCACGGCTCCGAGCGGCGAGCTCTGGGCATGGGGACCGGAGGGCGCGGCCCAGACGGTGAGCGGCTCCGCGTTCGACTTCTGCCAGCTCGTCACCCAGCGCATCCACCGCGACGACACGGACCTCGTCGCCGAGGGTGACGACGCCGAGAAGTGGCTCACCATCGCGCAAGCCTTCGCCGGTCCCGCCGGCGGCGGAAGGTTTCGAGGCTCGCTGGCGCTCGCACCTCAACCACCGAGGAGAGCTGATGAACCCGCTCCGCATCGCCAACTGCTCCGGCTTCTACGGCGACCGTCTCTCCGCGCTGCGCGAGCAGATCGAGGGCGGCGACGTCGACGTCGTCACCGGCGACTACCTCGCCGAGCTCACCATGCTGATCCTCGGCATGGACACGCTCCGCGACGCCGACCTCGGCTACGCCCGCACGTTCGTGCGGCAG
>NZ_JBMCZA010000220.1:20820-21517 GCF_048654705.1 Nocardioides sp. CPCC 206348 | reverse complement strand
GCTCGGGCTCGACGCGAAGATCGCCCACGTCGAGGGCGACGACCTGCGCAGCGCGAACCTCTTCGACGGCGCGCTGACCGCCAACGCCTACCTCGGCGCCTTCGGCATCGCCTCCGCGCTCACCCGCGGCGCCGACGTCGTCGTCACCGGCCGGGTCACCGACGCCTCCGTCGTCGTCGGACCCGCGATCGCCCACCACGGCTGGACCCCGACCGACTACGACGCCCTCGCCGGCGCCGTCGTCGCGGGTCACGTCATCGAGTGCGGCACCCAGGCCACGGGCGGGAACTTCTCCGGCTTCACCGACCTGTTCCGCGCCGGTGCCCCGATGGACAAGCCGCTCGGCTTCCCGATCGCCGAGATCGCGGCCGACGGCAGCAGCGTCATCACCAAGCACGAAGGCACCGGCGGCGCGGTCACGATCGACACGGTCACCGCGCAGCTGCTCTACGAGATCCAGACGACCCGCTACCTCAACCCGGACGTCACGACCCGCCTCGACTCGATCCAGCTCAGCCAGCAGGGACCGGACCGGGTCCAGATCACCGGTGTCACCGGCACGGCCCCGTCCGAGAAGCTCAAGGTCGCGGTCAACACGCTCGGCGGGTACCGCAACCAGGTCGAGTTCGTGCTCACCGGCCTGGACATCGAGGCGAAGGCCGCCTGGGTGCGCTCGCAGCTCGACGACCAGTTCACC
>NZ_JBMCZA010000220.1:20447-20778 GCF_048654705.1 Nocardioides sp. CPCC 206348 | reverse complement strand
GGAGGGCGCGTCGGTGCTGTTGCGCTGCATCGGCAAGGACCCGGAGGCCGGCCCGCTCGGCAAGCCGTTCACCGGCCCGGCCGTCGAGATCGCCCTGGCGTCGTACCCCGGCTTCACCATGACCACGCCGCCCCAGAAGCCCTCGCCGTTCGGCATCTACCGCCCCGAGTACGTCGACCGGTCGGCCGTGCAGCACACGGTGGTCCACGCCGACGGGACCCGCGAGGTGATCGCCGACCCGACGGAGTTCGTGGAGCAGGTCGCCCCCGAAGAGCTCGACCCGACGCTCGGCCTCCGCCCGTCGCCGTACCCCGCACCGACGGACACGATG
>NZ_JBMCZA010000220.1:19546-20397 GCF_048654705.1 Nocardioides sp. CPCC 206348 | reverse complement strand
TCCGGGGACAAGGGCGGCAACGCCAACCTCGGCCTCTGGGTGAAGAACGACGGCTCCCCGAAGTACGCGGACCGCGTGCAGTGGCTGGCGAAGATGTTCAACCCGCGCAAGGTGCGCGAGCTGGTGCCGGAGGCGAAGGACCTCGACCTCGAGGTCTTCGTGCTGCCGAATCTCGGCGCGATCAACATCGTCATCCACGGCCTGCTCGGCGACGGGGTCGCCGCCTCCACCCGGTTCGACCCCCAGGCCAAGGGCCTCGGTGAATGGGTCCGCAGCCGGATCGTCCACATCCAGGAAGGTTTGGTCTAGTCGGCATGAAGTGGACTGAGGAGCGCCAGGCGCTCAAGGAGTCGGCGACGGAGTTCGCGCGCCGCGAGATCATCCCGGGCCTGCAGGAGTGGGAGGACGCCGGCGAGCTGCCGCGCAGCCTCACCCAGGCCGCTGCGAAGGCCGGCATGCTCAGTGTCGGCTACCCCGAGGACGCAGGTGGCGACGGCGGCGACCTGCTCGACGCTTGCGCGCTGCAGGAAGGCCTGATGGACGCTGGTGCGTCGGGCGGCCTGATGGCGTCGCTCTACACGCACGGCATCTCGGTGCCGCACATGATCGCCCACGGATCGCCCGACCTGGTCGAGCGCTACGTCCGGCCCACGCTGGCCGGCGAGCTGATCGGATCGCTCGGGATCACGGAGTCGGGCGGCGGCTCCGACGTCGCGGGCATCACGACCAAGGCCGTCCGCGACGGCGACGACTACGTCATCAACGGCGCCAAGACGTTCATCACCTCGGCCGTCCGTGGCGACTTCGTGGTCACCGCGTGCCGCACGGGTGGCCCCGGCCACGGCGGCCTG
>NZ_JBMCZA010000220.1:17596-19536 GCF_048654705.1 Nocardioides sp. CPCC 206348 | reverse complement strand
ATCACCTCGGCCGTCCGTGGCGACTTCGTGGTCACCGCCTGCCGCACCGGTGGCCCCGGCCATGGCGGCCTCTCGCTGATCGTCGTCGACAAGGGCACGCCCGGCTTCACCGTCCAGCGCTCGCTGAAGAAGATGGGCTGGCACTGCTCCGACACTGCTGAGCTGTCGTACGTCGACGTACGGGTCCCCGCCACGAACCTGGTCGGCGAGGAGAACCAGGCGTTCTACTACATCGCCGAGCAGTTCGTCGTGGAGCGGATCTTCCTCGCACTGATGGGCTACGGCCATGCGAAGCGCTGCCTGGACCTCGCGGCGCAGTACTGCCGCGACCGGGAGACCTTCGGCAAGCCGCTGATCAGCAACCAGGTGGTGCGGGCCAAGCTCGTCGAGATGCACCGCCAGGTGGAGGTCGCGCGCACCTACACGCTCGACGTGGCCGCGCGGCACATCGCGGGCGAGCAGGTCATCGCCGAGGCGTGCCTGGCGAAGCAGACCGCCGTCGACACCGCGGTCGACGTCAGCAACGAAGCGGTGCAGCTGTTCGGCGGCGCCGGCTACATGCACGGCACCGAGGTCGAGCGGCACTACCGCGACGCCCGGCTGCTCCCCATCGGTGGCGGTGCCACGGAGGTCCTGACCGACCTCGCGGCGAAGCTCCTCGGCTACACGGGCTGATGGGCCTCCTCAAGCCGCTCGGCGGTGAGGTGAGCGTGACGATGGACGCGGCGCCCGAGAAGGTCTGGTCGCTGGTCAGCGACGTCACCCGGATCGGCGAGTTCTCGCCCGAGACGTTCGAGGCGACGTGGACGCACGGTGCCACCGGGCCCGCCGTGGGCGCCCGGTTCAAGGGGCACGTGAAGCGCAACGGTGTCGGGCCGACGTACTGGACGCCGTGCACGGTGACGAAGGCCGTCGAGCCCGGTGCCGACGGGACGGGCGTCTTCGAGTTCGCGGTCGGCCTCGACCAGAACCCGATGAACACCTGGGGCTACCGGCTCGAGGCCGAGGGCCCGGGCGGCGAACGGACCCGCGTCACCGAGTACTTCCGGCTGACGCCGGCGATCTACCTGCGCGCGTACTGGCTGGTCCTGGGCCAGCTCCGCAGCAGGACCAACGAGCGCGGCATGCGCACGACTCTCGAGAGGGTGAAGGCGGTGGTCGAATCATGACCGCGACAGATGATTCGCTGGTCGAGGAGGTTGCTCAGCAACCGTCTCGAGACCGCAGGGCCTCCATGCAGGCCAAGATCGACGACCTGCACGTCGAGCAGACCAAGGCGGTCGAGGCCGGCGGCAAGTACATCGCCCGGCACCGCGAGCGCGGCAAGCTCACCGCCCGCGAGCGGATCGAGCTCCTCGTGGACGAGGGTTCGGCCTTCCTCGAGCTGATGCCGCTCGCCGGCTGGGGCAGCGACTTCGCGGTCGGTGCCTCGATGGTCACCGGGATCGGGGTGGTCGAGGGCGTCGAGTGCATGATCATCGCCAACGACCCGACGGTGAAGGGCGGCGCCCTCAACCCCTGGTCGCTGAAGAAGTCGTTCCGGGCCGGGGAGATCGCGGAACAGAACTTCCTCCCGTCGATCAACCTGACCGAGTCCGGCGGGGCCGACCTGCCGACGCAGAAGGACATCTTCATCCCGGGTGGCCGCGGCTTCCGCAACCTGACCCGGTCGTCGGCGCGCAAGCAGCCCACGATCTCGGTGGTGTTCGGCAACTCGACCGCCGGCGGCGCGTACGTCCCGGGCATGAGCGACTACGTGATCATGGTCAAGGAGCAGGCGAAGGTCTTCCTCGCCGGCCCGCCCCTGGTCAAGATGGCCACCGGTGAGGAGTCCGACGACGAGAGCCTCGGCGGAGCCGAGATGCACTCGCGGATCTCCGGGTCCTCCGACTTCCTCGCGGTCGACGAGTACGACGCCATCCGGCTCGCGCGGCGTACGG
>NZ_JBMCZA010000220.1:16293-17538 GCF_048654705.1 Nocardioides sp. CPCC 206348 | reverse complement strand
TACGCCGAGCCCGACCTCGACCCCGAGGACCTGCTCGACCTGATCCCGACCGACCTCAAGGAACCGTTCGACCCGCGCGAGGCGATCCTGCGGATCGTCGACGGGACGGACGCCACCAACGAGATCGCGTTCGACGAGTTCAAGCCGCTCTACGGTTCGTCGCTGTGCGTCGGCTGGGCCCGGTTGCACGGCCACGAGATCGGCATCATCGCCAACGCCCGCGGCGTCCTGATGAGCGAGGAGGCCCAGAAGGCCACCCAGTTCATCCAGCTGGCGAACCAGAAGGACACCCCGCTCCTGTTCCTGCACAACACCACCGGCTACATGGTCGGCAAGGAGTACGAGCAGGGCGGGATCATCAAGCACGGCGCGATGATGATCAACGCTGTCTCCAACTCCACGGTGCCGCACCTGACCGTGATCATGGGGGCGTCGTACGGCGCCGGGAACTACGGCATGAACGGCCGCGCCTACGACCCGCGGTTCCTCTTCACCTGGCCGTCCGCGAAGTCGGCGGTGATGGGTCCGGCACAGCTCGCCGGCGTGCTCGAGATCGTCGCCCGCGAATCGGCCGAGAAGAAGGGACAGGTCTTCGACGCCGACGGCTTCGTCGCCGTCAAGGAGATGGTCGAGGGGATGATCGAGGAGCAGTCGCTGCCGTACTTCCTGTCCGGAATGGTCTACGACGACGGCGTCATCGACCCGCGGGACACCCGCACCGTCCTGGGCATCTGCCTGTCCGTGATCGACAACCAGCCGATTGAGGGCGCCATGAACTTCGGCGTCTTCAGAATGTGACGGGGAACCTTCGATGACCACCATCAATCGTCTGCTCGTCGCCAACCGCGGCGAGATCGCGCGCCGGGTGTTCCGCACCTGTCGCGACCTCGGCATCGAGACCGTCGCCGTCCACTCGGACGCCGACGCGGGGATGCCGTTCGTGCTGGACGCGGACAGCGCGATCCGGCTGCCCGGCAACACCCCGGCCGAGACCTACCTCCGCGCCGACCTGATCCTCAATGCGGCCCGTGCTGCCGGCTGCGACGCGATCCACCCCGGCTACGGCTTCCTGTCGGAGAACGCCGACTTCGCGCGCGCCGTCGCCGAGGCCGGTCTGGTCTGGATCGGGCCGGCGCCCGACTCGATCGAGCGGATGGGCTCGAAGATCGAGTCCAAGAAGCTGATGGAGGCCGCCGGCGTCCCGGTGCTCGGCAACTTCACGCCGGACACGGCTCGCGACGACGA
>NZ_JBMCZA010000220.1:15851-16283 GCF_048654705.1 Nocardioides sp. CPCC 206348 | reverse complement strand
GGAGGTGGCGGTCGCGGCATGCGGGTCGTCACCCGGCTCGAGGACCTCGCCGGCGAGGTCGCCAAGGCGTCCGCCGAGGCGGAGTCGGCGTTCGGCGACGGCACCGTCTTCGTCGAGCCCTACGTCCAGCGGGGCCGCCACGTCGAGGTGCAGGTCGTCGGCGACGGCTCGGACGCCGTCGTCCTCGGCACGCGTGACTGCTCGTTGCAGCGCCGCCACCAGAAGGTGGTGGAGGAGGCACCGGCCCCCGGTCTCTCCGACGCGACGCGGACGGCGATCCACGAGGCCGCGCGCGCTGCTGCCACGTCGGTGGGCTACATCGGCGCTGGCACCGTGGAGTTCCTGTACGACCCCGAGAAGGAGTCGTTCTACTTCCTGGAGATGAACACCCGCCTCCAGGTCGAGCACCCCGTCACCGAGGCGATCTACGGC
>NZ_JBMCZA010000220.1:15760-15841 GCF_048654705.1 Nocardioides sp. CPCC 206348 | reverse complement strand
TCGTTGCAGCGCCGCCACCAGAAGGTGGTGGAGGAGGCTCCAGCCCCCGGTCTCTCCGACGCGACGCGGACGGCAATCCAT
>NZ_JBMCZA010000220.1:13547-15750 GCF_048654705.1 Nocardioides sp. CPCC 206348 | reverse complement strand
CCCGAGCCGCGCGGCCACGCCATCGAGGTGCGGCTGTACGCCGAGAACCCGGCCACGGACTACTCGCCGCAGACGGGCACCCTGCTGGACTTCGACATCGCCCACGAGGTCGAGTTCACCGGGTTCGGGTCAGCGACGTCCGGCGTCCGCCTCGACTCCGGGTTCGGTCCCGGCGACGAGGTCGGCACGTTCTACGACGCGATGCTCGCCAAGGTGATCGCCTGGGCGCCGACGCGCGAGCAGGCAGCGCGGGTGCTGGCGCGCCGCCTCGAGACGGCGGCGATCCACGGCCTGGTCACCAACCGCGACCAGCTGGTGTTCTCCCTGCAGGACGCCGACTTCCTCGCGGGCAACCTGGCCACGTCGTTCTACGACGACCACCCGGATCTCCTGCAGCAGCAACAGTCCGACGACCTGGCCCCGTTCATCGGTGCCGTTGCGCTCGCCGAGCACCGCCGGCTCACGGCCAGGGTGCAGAACCGGATCCCGGCTGGCTTCCGCAACGTGGTCTCCCAGCCGCAGGTCACCCGCTTCGAGGTCGCCGGTGAAGAGGTTGCGGTCGAGTGGTTCGGCGGTCGTGAGGGTTACCGCCTCGCCGGGCCGGACAGCGACCGGCCGGTCACCGTGGTCGAGGCCAGCCCGGACCTCGTGGTCATCGACCGCGGGGGATCGACCACCCGGCACCGGGTCCGCATCCAGGGCGACGTCGTGCTGGTCGACTCGCCGTACCGCGGCGCCACGCTGCGGATCGTGCCGCGGTTCGTGGATCCCGCGAGCCAGGTGGCCGAGGGCTCGCTGCTCGCGCCCATGCCGGGCAGCGTCATCACCGTCAGTGCGGCGGTCGGGGACGTCGTACAGAAGGGCCAGCCCATCCTCGTGATGGAGGCCATGAAGATGCAGCACACCATCGCGGCGCCGTACGACGGCACCGTCACCGAGCTGTCGGCAAGTGCCGGCCAGCAGGTCGAGGCGGGCACCGTGCTCGCCGTTGTCGAACCCACCGAACCGTTGGCATCAGCCGAAGGAGCAGAGGCATGACCCAGACCATGTTCAGCGAGCCGGAAGAGCGCGTCGCGCTGCGTGAGGCGGTCAAGAAGCTGGCCAGCAAGTACGGCCGCGAGTTCGTCGAGAAGCAGGCCCGCGAAGGCGGCAAGATGACCGACATGTGGCTCGAGATGGGCCGCAACGGCTTCCTCGGCGTCAACATCCCCGAGGCGTACGGCGGCGGGGGCGGCGGCATGGCCGACCTGGCCGCGGTGCTCGAGGAGTCGGCTGCCGCCGGCGCCCCGCTGCTGATGATGGTCGTCTCGCCGGCGATCTGCGGGTCGATCATCACCCGCTGCGGCACCGAGGAGCAGAAGCAGCAGTGGCTGCCGGGCATCGCCGACGGCACGCACCTGATGGCGTTCGGCATCACCGAGGCCGACGCGGGCTCGAACTCCCACAACATCACCACGACGGCCACCCGCGACGGTGACGGCTGGGTGATCAAGGGCCAGAAGACGTTCATCTCCGGCGTCGACGAGGCCCAGTCGGTGCTCATCGTGTCGCGCACCGAGGATGCCAAGACGGGCAAGCTCAAGCCGGCGCTGTTCGTCGTACCGACCGACGCCGAGGGCTTCACCGCCCAGCCGATCCCGATGACATGGCAGGCGCCGGAGAAGCAGTTCACCCTGTTCCTCGACAACGTCCGCGTGCCTGCCGACGCCCTGGTCGGCGACGAGGACGGCGGCCTGTGGCAGCTGTTCGCCGGCCTCAACCCGGAGCGGATCATGGGCGGCGCGTTCTCGTGCGGCATCGCCCGCTACGCGCTGGAGAAGGCCGTCGACTACGCCAAGGAGCGGAGCGTCTGGAAGGACCAGCCGATCGGCGCCCACCAGGGCATCGCGCACCCGCTGGCGAAGGTGAAGATCGAGCTCGAGCAGGCCCGCCTGCTCTGGCAGAAGGCCGCAGCGCTCTACGACGCCGGCGACGACTTCACGGCCGGTGAGTACGCCAACATGGCGAAGTACGCCGGCGGCGAGGTCGCCTGCAACGCCACCGACGTCGCGGTCCACACCCACGGCGGCAACGGCCTCACCCAGGAGTACGGCCTCGGCAACATGCTGATCGCCGCCCGCCTGGGCCGGATCGCGCCCGTGTCGCGGGAGATGATCCTGAACTTCGTGGCCATGCACTCGCTGGGGCTGCCGAAGTCGTACTG
>NZ_JBMCZA010000220.1:13014-13517 GCF_048654705.1 Nocardioides sp. CPCC 206348 | reverse complement strand
GGTCGAGGAGGTTGCGCAGCAACCGTCTCGAGACCTCCGCAGCCTCGACGCTGCCGGTGGTCTCGAGACGGCCGTGGCCGGCCTCCTCGACCAACGGCGGCCATTCCCGGGACGGGGGCGGCCGCGCCGGGCGAGAATGCCACCCATGTTGAGGTTGCTGCCGGGAGTCCTCGTCCTCGTCCTGTGGATCTACTGCCTCGTGGACGTCATCAGCGCCCGCGAGGACGGCGTACGCAACCTGGCCAAGACGTGGTGGATCGTCATCGTGTTCTTCTTCCCGCTCGCGGGGTCGATCGCCTGGTTGATCGCCGGCCGGCCGACGCCCGAGCGCCCGCTGACCCGCGAGCAGGGCGCGGCGCCGAACTTCCCGGAGTACGGCCGCCCGGGACGGTTCGCGGCCAGCGACCCCGCTGCCGACGAGGAGTTCCTGCGGAAGGTGCGCGAGCGGGCCGAGGAGCAGCGGCTCCGGTACGAGCGCGAGCGGCGCGACGCCGACAAGCCCG
>NZ_JBMCZA010000220.1:12525-12959 GCF_048654705.1 Nocardioides sp. CPCC 206348 | reverse complement strand
CCGGCGTGCTCGAGGGGTTCCTGACGATCGCGGTGGTCATCGCGCTCGGGTCCCTGCTCGCGCACCTCGGCATCGTCGACCTGCGCGGCCAGCGCAGCCTCTCGCTCACCGCGTTCTACGTCGCCAGCCCGGCGCTGCTGGTGACGGTGCTGGAGGACTCCGACCCGTCCAGCGTGCTCTCGGGGCCGCTGATCGCGACGGCGGCCGGCGTGGTGGTCGCCGCGGGGATCCTGATCGCGGTCGCGATCGCGCGCGGGCTCGACTCCGGGACAGCCGTGATCGGTGCGCTCTGCTCGGCGTACGTCAACGCCGGCAACCTCGGCATCCCCATCGCCGCCTACGCGCTGGGGGACGCAGCGCTCGTCGTACCGGCCCTGTTGATGCAGCTGCTCTTCCTGCAGCCGCTCGCGCTGACCGTGCTCGACGTCGTGACC
>NZ_JBMCZA010000220.1:8153-12515 GCF_048654705.1 Nocardioides sp. CPCC 206348 | reverse complement strand
GGCAACCTCGGCATCCCCATCGCCGCCTACGCGCTGGGTGACGCAGCGCTCGTCGTACCCGCCCTCTTGATGCAGCTGCTCTTCCTTCAGCCGCTCGCGCTGACCGTGCTCGACGTCGTGACGAGCCCGACGCGACCGTCCATCGGCAAGATCCTGTCGCGGCCGGTCACCAACCCGCTCACCATCGCGTCGATGCTCGGCCTGGTGCTGGCCCTCACCGACACCGAGCTGCCGGGCGCCGTCCACGCGCCGCTGGAGCTCGTCGGGGGGATGGCGGTCCCCGCCATGTTGATCGCGTACGGCGTCGCGTTGCGTCTCGGGCCACTGCCCGGGCGTGGGGTGAGCGCCCAGGCGCTCGGCACGGTCACGGTGCTGAAGATGGTCGTGCAGCCGGTGACGGCGTACGTCGTCGGGCGGTTCGTCGTGGGCCTCGATGATGCCGACCTGTTCGCCGTCACCCTGCTCTCGGCACTGCCCACGGCACAGAACGTCTTCGTCGTCGCGACCCGGTACGACCGCGGCATCCTGCTCGCCCGCGACGCCATCTTCGTGAGCACGATCGCGTCCGCTCCGATCGCGGTCGTGATCGCTGCGTTGCTCGCCTGACGTCGCGCTGCCGGGTTGACAGCACCCCATGCCGTAAGTTTCGGCCGTGGGACTTGTTGGGGACATCGATCGCGGCCAGCGCCGCAATTCGGTGTTCGGGTTCCCCCTGGCCGTGATCTACAAGTTCTTCGACGACCAGGGGAACTACCTCGCGGCGATCCTCACCTTCTACGCCTTCCTCTCGATCTTCCCGCTGCTGCTGCTCGCCACCTCGATCCTCGGCTTCATCTTGGAGGGCAACCCGACGCTGCAGAAGCAGGTGCTCGACTCGGCCCTCGCGCAGTTCCCGATCATCGGCGACGCGCTCGGCCGCCCCGACGGCCTGCAGGGATCGACCGGCGGCATCATCGTCGGCTCGCTGACGGCGCTCTACGGTGCACTCGGCCTCGGGCTGGCCCTGCAGAACGTGCAGTCCGCCGCCTGGGCGGTGCCGCGCAACAGCCGCCCACACCCGGTGATGACCCGGGTCAACAGCCTGTTCATCCTGGCTGCGGCCGGCACCACCATCTTCGCGATCTCGGTCGGCTCCGCCATCCTCACCGAGACCCGGCTCGTCGGTGAGCTGTCCCAGCACACCTGGTTCCACTGGCTGGTGCGCCTGCTGACGATGCTCATCGTCGGCTTCGCGATGACCGTCCTGCTCCGGATGGCGGCCGCCCGGGCGATCCGCGCCAACGTGGTCCGGGCCGCCCCCGGCGGCTACACGATCGCCGCGCTGTGGCAGCTGCTGCAGTGGGTCGGGACCGTCTACGTCACCAACGTCGTCGCCAGCGCCGACCGCAACAGCATGACCGAGACCTTCGGCGTCGTCCTGGGCCTGATGGGCCTGCTGTACATCGGCGCCGTCATGGGCGTCCTCGGCATCGAGGTCAACGTCGTCCTCGCCCGCCGGCTCTGGCCGCGCGCCCTGCTCACCCCGTTCACCGACCAGGTCGATCTGACGGAGGCCGACCGCCGGGCCTACGCGATGTACGCCCAGATGCAGCGCCACAAGGGCTTCGAGACCGTCGCTGTCCGCTTCGACGGCCGCGACGGCGACAGCCACGAGATCCTGCTCGACCCGAAGACCGAAGAGATCATCAAGCAGCACATCCCCGGTTCCCCGCCCCGTCCCGAGGCGGCGGACGAGCCGACGATGCCGATCAACCTGCCGCCGTCCATCTGACTGTTGGCGGTCGGCCACGGCGGCGCGGATCAGTCGGCGAGCAACAGCTCCCGCAGCCGCGCGATGACGGAGTCGTCGAGCCCCAGCCCTTCGCGGAGGTACGACGACCGGTCGCCGTACAGCTCCTCGACGGCTGTCCAGGCGGCATTGAGGTACTCCATGTCCACGATCAACGTGGGCTCGTAGACGTCGAGCAGGTCGGGGCCGCCGTGGAGCTCGATCTCGGCCTCGACCCGCGCGCGGCTCGCGGCGGTCAGGGCATTGGTGAGCAGGTAGTCGCTCGCGATCGTGGGGTCGTCGACACCGGCGACATGGAGCAGCAGGGCGGCGACCCAGCCGGTGCGGTCCTTGCCCTGGGAGCAGTGGAAGAGCTGCGGGCCGCCGGTGGCGAGCTGGCGCAGCACGCCGCCGAACGCCGTACGGCAGTGCTGCTCGACGACGAAGCCGCGGTAGACCTCGTCCATCAGGGCGATCGCCTCGGCACGGGTCGAGAGGGTGGAGAGGCGCTCGATCGGGATGCCGATCGCGTCGAAGTGCAGGGGCTCGGCGCCGGGGACGACCGGGTCGGGGTGGAGCGCGATCTCGACGTCCGAGCGCAGGTCGAGGATGGCGCGCAGGCCGAGGTCGGCGATCGTGGTGTGGTCCTCCTCCGCGAGCCGCAGGTCGTTCGAGCGGAAGAACACGCCCGTACGCACCCGGCCGCCGTCGCGGGTCGGGTAGCCCGGGCCGGCGACGTCGCGGAAGTTGTCGACCGACGCCAGGCGGAGGAGCTCGCGCTCCTCGTCACCGGGCGCGGGCACGGGGCGCTCGCTCATGGATCCGACGCTACCGGGGCGCCGTTGGCCCTAGAGTCCCGCCCATGACCGACGACGCCCTGAGCGAATTCGAGACCGGCACCTTCACCGCGGACGGCGTCACGCATCCGCTCTACCGATCGGGCACCGGTCCCGCGGTGATCGTGATCGCAGAGATCCCGGGGATCACGCCCAAGGTCGCCGACTTCGCGCGGCGGGTCCGCGACGAGGGCTTCTCGGTGATCATGCCCAGCCTCTTCGGTGCCCCGGGCGGGGACCCCAACGCCGGCGTGCTGGGCGCGGTGGCCATGACGACCAAGGCGCTCGGCCGCGTGTGCGTCAGCCGCGAGTTCAGCCTGTTCGCCACGGGCAGGACGTCGCCCGTGGTGACCTGGCTGCGGGCCCTTGCCGAGCACGAGCACGAGCGCTGCGGCGGCCCGGGCGTCGGTGCGGTCGGGATGTGCCTGACCGGTGGCTTCGCCCTGGCGATGGCCACCGACGAACGGCTCCTCGCGCCCGTCCTCTCCCAGCCCTCGCTCCCGATCTCGCCGAGGGGACGGCGCAGCATCGACATCTCCGACGAGGACCTGGCGATCGTCAAGGACCGTTGTGCGGCCGGCCTGCAGGTGATGGGGCTCCGGTTCCGCAGCGACAAGCTCGTCCCGGACAGCCGCTTCGCATTCCTGCGTGAACAGCTCGGCGACGCGTTCGTCGGGGTCGAGCTGGACGACGAGGACGCCAACCCGGACGGCCTGCTGCCGCCGCACTCGGTACTGACCGAGCACCTGATCGACGAGCCCGGCAGCCGCACCCGGCAAGCCCTCGACGACGTACTCGCCCTGTTCCGCTCGAAGCTGCTCGTCCCGACCAGGTAGCGCGAGTTGGGGTTTGTCACCGTCGAGTTGTGACTTGTCGACGGCGCTGCCGTCCACAAACCCCAAGTCGCGGGTGACAAACCCCAAGTCGGGCGTGACAAACCCCAACTCGCGCTACTTCGGCGGGAGGGGGAAGAACGAGGACGTACGGGAGGCGTACTCGACGTACGCCGGGCGCTGCATCATCGTCTGCTCCAGCAGCTTCACGCCGGTGACCGAGACGAGGAACCAGGTCATCGCCACGGGTGCGATCAGGGTGGCGAGTCCGGCGACCCAGCCCGACGCGAGGCCGCCGGCCAGCCACACCCCCCACCACACGCAGGCGTCGCCGAAGTAGTTCGGGTGGCGCGTGTAGCGCCACAACCCGCTGTCCAGCACCGCAGGGCGCGACTCTCGCGGCAGCGACTTGTAGGCCGCGAGCTGGGCGTCGCCGACGGACTCGAAGACCAGACCGACCAGCCACACGACTCCGCCGACGGCGACCAGGGGCCAGCACCAGACGTCGCTCACGACGCCGACGGCGACCGGCAACGCGATCACTGCCATGACGGCGCCCTGCACGCCGAAGACCTTGCGTACGGCGACGCCCATTCCGACCTCGGAGAGCGGGCCGCCGAGCACGGCCAGGTAGCGAGGATCCTCGCCGTGGTCGGGGGCACTGCTGCGGCGGTGGATGTGCCATCCCAGCCGCAGCCCCCACACACCCACGATCACGACGAGGACGCCGGTGCGGAGTCCCTCGCCCGCACCGACCGCGGTCGCCACCAGCGCGCACGCGGCGGCGATCACGACGAAGCCCAGTCCCCAGGCGACGTCCACGACCACCACGCGACCCTGGCGACGCGCAACGAGCGCCGTCACGGTCATCACGGCCACGGCGGCCAGGACCGCCGCACCGAGGGACAGGGCCACCTGTACCGGT
>NZ_JBMCZA010000220.1:2072-8143 GCF_048654705.1 Nocardioides sp. CPCC 206348 | reverse complement strand
GCGACGCGCAACGAGCGCTGTCACGGTCATCACGGCCACGGCGGCCAGGACCGCCGTACCGAGGGACAGGGCCACCTGTACCGGGTCGGCCATCACCAGCTCCGCGTCCAGGGCAGCGAGTGGTCCGCGCCGGGACGCACCATGAGCATCTGGTCGACGCCCATCCGGCCGTCGCGGAACGCCATCGAGCCGCCCACGAGGTAGAGCCGCCACACGCGCACGAGCTCCTCGCCGACGAGGGCGGTGATGGCATCGACATTGGCCTCGAAGCGGTCCAGCCAGCCCGCGACGGTCAGCACGTAGTGCTCGCGCAGGGCCTGCACGTCACGCATCTCCAGGCCTGCTTCCTCGAGCAGCGCGACCGTTGCACCGACCGGCCGCATGTACATGTCCGGCGCGATGAAGGACTCGATGAACGGACCGCCGCCGGGCCAGCGGCCGGTGCGCGACATCTGCTGCACGAGCACCCGCCCACCCGGTCGTACGGCGTCGTGGAGCACCTTCGCGTACGTCGGGTAGTTCTTCTCGCCGACGTGCTCGCCCATCTCCAGGGAGGCGACGGCGTCGTACTCCGCACCCGGCAGGGGTACGGCGTCGCGGTAGTCGCAGAGCTGGAACTCGACGCGGTCCGACAGGCCCCGGCGGCGGGCTGCCGCTTCGGCGAAGCGCTTCTGCTCCGCCGAGATGGTCACGCCGACCACGCGCGCACCGAACTGCTCGGCCGCGTGCAGGGACAGCGAGCCCCAGCCACAGCCGACGTCGAGCAGGCGCATGCCGGGCTCGAGGCCGAGCTTGCGGCAGACCAGGTCCAGCTTGGCGTTCTGCGCTTCCTCGAGGGACGCGGCGGGCGAGGGGTGGTAGCCGCTGGAGTAGGCCATCGTCTGCTCGTCGAGGATCAGCGAGTAGAACTCGGCGGTCGTGTCGTAGTGGTGGCTGATCGCCTTCCGGTCGCGCCCCTTGCTGTGCAGGCGCCCACCCAGCTGGGCCTGGGTGGCGGGTGGTGCGGGTGGGCGACCGAGCAGGTCCAGTCCGATGGCGGTCCGGATCGCGCCCGCGATCGCCTTCAGCGACGGACGCTTCCCGCTGAGACCGCGTTCGGCGGCGACCGCGAAGGCGTGGGTCAGGGCGGCGTCGAGATCACCGTGGACCTCGAGCTCGCCGGTGACGTAGGCCTGCGCCGCACCGAGCTCGCCCGGGTGCCAGAGCAGGCGCCGCAGGGCGTCGGGAGAACGCAGCTCGACGACCGGGCCCTCCTCGGGCCCGGCCGCAGAGCCGTCCCATGCGATGAGGCGCACGGGCAGATCACCGCCGATGAACGGGCGAAGCGCTTCGGCCAGCCGGGAGGCGACGCCCCCCGGCATCGCCTCCCGCTGGGTATTTCCGGTGGTGGTCACGGTGCTCATCACGCCTCCCGAGCGAAGGTGAGCTGGTGGTCGTCGATGTAGCCGGCGGCGAAGCCCGCGCGGCAGTACTCGAGGTAGAAGTGCCACATCCGGCCGAAGGTCTCGTCGAACCCCAGGTCGGCCACGGCCTGCCGGGACGCGACGAACGCGTCGTCCCACAGCTGCAGGGTCCGGGCGTAGTGCGCGCCGATCGGCAACGTGTCGACGACCCGCAACCGGGTGTGCCTCGCGACGGTCTCCTCGATCGCCTGGACCGACGGCAGGGCACCGCCGGGGAAGATGTACTTGGTGATGAAGGTGTGGGTCGAGCGGGTCGCGAGCATCCGGTCGTGGGGCATCGTGATCGCCTGGATCGCGACGCGTCCTCCGGGGGCGAGCACGTGGTCAAGGGTGCTGAAGTACGTCGGCCAGTACTGCCAGCCGACGGCCTCGATCATCTCCACCGACACCACGGCGTCGTACGCACCGGCGGGCTCGTCGAGCAGCGCGCGGTAGTCGCACAGGTCGACCTGCACGTCGTGGGCGTGCCCGGCGGCGGCGATCCGCTCGCGCGCCAGGGCCTGCTGCTCGACCGACAGCGTGATGCTCCGGACCAGCGCACCCCGGGCGGCGGCGCGGATCGCCAGCTCGCCCCAACCGGTGCCGATCTCGAGGAGCCGGGTGCCCTGGGTGACGCCGGCCTGGTCGAGCAGCCGGTCGATCTTGCGGTGCTGGGCCTCGACGTGGTGCTCGGCCGTTGCCGTGGCCGGGTCCTCGAACAGTGCGCTGGAGTAGGAGAGCGTCGGGTCGAGGAACGCCGCGAACAGGTCGTTGGACAGGTCGTAGTGGTGCGCGACATTGCTCTGCGTGTTCTCGCGGGTGCCGCGCTGGGTGCGGGGAATCCTGGTGACGACCAGCGAGCGCAGCCGCTGCAGGCTCGGCGGCACCAGCGACGGCAGCTCCGCCGCCAGCACGGTGAGGAAGTCCCCGAGGACGCCGTCGCCGGGCGTGCCGTCCTCGCACCACGCGCCCGTCATGTACGCCTCGCCGAACCCGATCAGCTGGTCACGGCCCAGGCGTGCGAAGAACTCGTCCGGACGTCGTACGACGATCGCGGGACCGCCGCGGCCCAGCTGCTCGATCGTCCCGTCGCCGCGGTGCAGGTGCACCGTCACGTCGAGCCGGGAGACGGCCGAGCGGAACAGGCGCCGGGCGATCCGGGCCGAGAAGCCTCCACTCGGAGCAGGGTCGAGGTCCGGCCACGCCAGGAGCTGGGGAGCGGTGGTCTGGGTCATCGGAGAACGCCTTCCTCGGTCGGAGCGGGATCGGGCTCGTGCAGCGGTCGCGGATGGACGGGAACCCGACGCGCCCACAGCGCGATGCCGTGCACCCGGATCAGGGCGGCCCCACGCAGGCCGGACAGCGGCAGCAACGGAGCGACCCCCGGCTCACCGGTGAGGCCGGCGTCGAACCGGGACCCGGCGTCGGTGTGCAGGGTGATCCCGAGCCGGAGAGCCCCGGTGACCGGGTCGGGCGGGGGCGCGAGCACGTCGTAGTGGCCGTCGGTGCCGTGGAACGGCGACACGTACATCGCCTTGTCCACGCGGCCGCGGCCGTCCTCGTCGGTGTCGAGCAGGTAGGCGTGCCGGTCGCCGTACGTGTTGTGCACCTCGACGACGGTGGCTGCGGGCCGACCGTTTCCATGCTCATCGGCCCAGCACCAGTGGACCGAGATCGGATTGAAACAGTGTCCGAACGCACGGGGCTGACTTGCCATCAGCGCGCGGCCGGCCCGCAGGTCGAGGTCGTGTCGGGCGAGGAAGCGGTCCAGCCCCTCGCGCACCGACACGGTGTCGCCGTCGAAGTGGTCCCGGCCCAGGAAGCGGCCGTGCGCGCCGTCGATGCTCCCTCGTTCCGAGACCTGGTCGAGGTCGACGACGTACAGGTGGGACTTCAGCCGGAAGCTGTTCCTGAGGGGCTCGCGGCGCTTGTGGACCAGGACGGTGTCGTACGACGTCGCGGGCGCCTTGGTCTCGAGGCTCGTCGCTGACGCTCCTCGCACCTCAACCAGCGACGCAACCCCGGTGGTTGAGGTGCGAGCGCCAGCGAGCCCACCGGTGGTTGAGGTGCGAGCGCCAGCGAGCCTCGAAACCTCCGGCCAGGACAACCCAAGCCGCTCGACGGCCCGCAACCCCGACCGCGCACCGTCCTCGTGGAACCCCCACCCGTGGTACGCCCCGGCGAAGACCAGCCGGTCCGAGTCGATCTCGGGCAACCGGGACCGAGCCGCGACGGAGGTCGGCGTGTAGAGCGGGTGCTCGTACTCGCGGCGGACCAGCACGGTCGCCGGGTCCACGACGTCCTCGCCACCGAGGGTGACCAGGTAGTGCGTCGCGGTGTCGAGCCGCTGCAGGCGGGTCAGGTCATAGGTCACCTGCACGCTGTCGTTCGCGGTCGTCGGGCGGCGGAAGTTCCACGACGCCCATGCATCGCGCGCAGCGGGCATCACGCTCGTGTCCGTGTGCAGCAGCGCCGTGTTGTGGACGTAGGGGAGCGCGTCGAGGAGCTCGCGTTGCAGTGGCGTCGGGTCGTCCAGCATCGTCAGCGCCTGGTGCGGGTGCGTGGCGAGCACGACGGCGTCGTACTCCTCACGACCGGCGCCGGTGGTGGTGACCTCGACCCCGTGCGGCGTCTCGCGGACGGCCACGACGGGCGTCCCGGTGCGGATGTCGCCGCCCGTCGCACGGACCGCGGCGGCCAGCCGGTCGACGTACGCCCGCGAACCTCCGGTGACGGTGCGCCAGGTGGGCGACCCGAACACCTGCAACATGCCGTGGTGCTGGAGGAAGGCGAACAGGTACGCCGCCGGGTAGTCCCGTGCGGTGTCGGGGTCGCACGACCACACGGCTGCCACGAGGGGCTCCATGAAGTGGCGACGGAAGTACGGCGAGAACCGGCCCTGGTCGAGGAATTCGGCGAGCGTGGTCAGGTCCCCGGTCGGTCGCGACGGGTCGTCCTGGCGGTCCAGCAGGCGCCGCGCCTGGCGGTGGAAGCGCGGGATCTCGCCGAGCATCTTCAGGTAGCGCGGGTGCCTCTGGTTGCCGGCACCGTCCGGGAACAGCCCGCGTCGGCCGAGGGCGCCGGCCCATTCCAGGCCGGTCCCCTCGTCGCTGATCGACATCGACATCTCGGAGGCCTGGGTCGGCACGCCCAGCTCGTCGAAGATCCGGATCAGCACCGGATAGGTACGACGGTTGTGGACGATGAAGCCGCTGTCGATCGCGAGCTCGCGGCCGGTGGGGTCGGTCACCCGGTGCGTGTCGGCGTGGCCGCCGAGGCGGGTGTCTGCCTCGAGCAGGGTCACGTGGACGCCTGCCTGACCCTGGTGGGAGCGTGAGGCGACGTAGGCGGCGGTGAGTCCGGCAATGCCGGAACCCACCACGGCGAGGCGCCGTGGTCGTTGCTGGTCCATCACGAATCCAGTGCGAAGACTGCGATGGGTTCGCTGGTCGGGCGTTCGGAGCCGCCGTCGGGCTCGACGGTGATCCCGACGCCCACTGCATCCGCGGGGTCACCGTCGAGCAGCACGGTGGCGTCACGGAGGTCCGGCATCAGGCCGGCCGGCTCCATCACCCCGGCAGGGGTCTGCAGCCAGAGCTGGTAGTCCTTGCCGGTCGGGGCGGCGCGCATGTTCTCGGTCTGGATCACGGCGCCGTGGAGCGAGCGGGACACGACGACCGTGGCCTCGGCTCCGTCGGGGAAGCGCTTCTCGACGCTCGTGGCGTCAGCTGCGGCCAGGACCTGCTCGGCGGTGGGCGGTCCGAGATCGGGCTGTGTCTCGTCGGCCCAGGGTCGGACGATCGCGCCACCCACACCGGCGATGAGTACGGCGGCCGCGGCAACGAGCAACGGGACCCGCGCACCGAGACGGCGGCGGCTGTCGAGCTGGACCACCGGTGCGACGGGCAGCGGAGGGAGCGGACGGATGTTCGTGATGTCGGAGAGGAGGCGGTCGCGGAGCGCGGCGGGCGGAGCCACGTCGTCGGTGCCGAGGACCGCAGCTGCCTCACGGAGGCTGTCGACCTCGTCGCGGCAGTCCGCGCACTGGCGGAGGTGGGCTTCGAAGCGGGCACGCTCGTCGGGCTCGAGGGCGTCGACGGCGTAGGCGCCGGAAAGTGCGTGCACGTCGTCTCCTCCGCTCGTGGGCTGGTAATCGGTCATCGTCCTACTCCGATGGTGTCGCGGAGCCTGATGAGGCCGTCGCGGATCCGGGTTTTTGCGGTCCCGACCGGTAGGTCGAGCAGAGCGGCCACTTCGGTGTGGGTGTAGCCGCCGAAGTAGGCCAGCTCGATCGCTTCGCGCTGGACTTCGGTCAGGTGGGCCAGGGCCGCCCGTACCCGGTGTGCCTCGAAGGAGGCGTGGGCGGCTTCGGCCGTGGTGTCGTGCTCGGGTGTGTGGTTGCGCTGTTCGTACTTCTCGTCCCGCCGGCTGGCAGCCTCCGCGCTGCGGACCCGGTCGACCGCCTTGCGGTGGGCGATGGTCATCAGCCAGGCCAGGGCACTGCCGCGCTCGGCGTCGTACCGACTGGACTGGCGCCAGACCTCGAGGAACACCTCCTGGGTGACCTCTTCGGACTGAGCCGGGTCCCGCACCACCCGCAGCACGAGTCCGTGGACTCGTGCTGCGGTG
>NZ_JBMCZA010000220.1:0-2012 GCF_048654705.1 Nocardioides sp. CPCC 206348 | reverse complement strand
CGAGGGGGACGCCGATCGGGTTGTCCTGGACCGGATCCATGAGGTGATCCTTGCGCTTTCAGGAGGTGGCTGACGAGGCTTTGATCAACTGACCTGGGTCACTTGACTCCGGTCAGCACCTTGTCGATGACGTAGACCGTGGCGTTGGCCGTGGGGACGTTGCCGCAGATGACGTTGGCGGTCACGGTGCCGTCGGTGACGGTCATGCCCGACTCGGCGTCGCCCTCGATCGTCAGCTTGTCGCCCGCGAGGGTCTCCTGGCTGCCGGCGATGGAGTCCTTGTCCTCGTTCGCGCCGACCACGTGGTGGGCGAGGATCTTGTAGAGCGTGCTCTCCTGGCCCTTCTCCTGGCCCTCCATGACCAGACCGTTGAGGTCGGCCTCGGGGATCTCGGCGAACGCACCGTCGAACGGCGCGAACACGGTCAGGGCCTCGGCACCGTTGAGGGTGTCGGCGAGGCCGTCGATCGAGGTCACGGCGGCGACCAGCGTCTTGAGGAGCGGGTTGTTGCTCGCAGCGGTGGCGACCGGGTCCTTGACCATGCCGTCGAACGAACCGGCACCCGAGGTGGGGACGTTCGCGCAACCGTCGCCGAATGTCTGGGCGCCGGCACCGTCAGCCTTGGCGCCGTCGGCACCGTCGGGGGTCTTGCTGGTGTTGTCGGTGCTGTCCGAGCCACTGGGCTCGTCCTCGCCGCACGCGGCCAGGGACACGGACAGGGCGAGGGCCGCGGCGGCGATCCCGGCGTTGCGGCGGAGGTTCTGGAGCTTCATGGTGGTGCCTTCCGTTGAGTCTGTTCGTGTTGGTGTTGCAGGTGATTCGGAGGTGCCGCCGATCCGGATTGGCCGGATCGGAAGATTTCTAGGAGACGTTGACGATCAGCTCGTGCAGCCCACTGGCGCCGTTCGGGAACGGTTCGGCGCGTACGGCGACCTGGGCCTCGCCGTTGCCGGACATCGCCCGTACGGCGAGCCGGTGGGAGCCCTTCTTCGCGTCCCAGGGGTAGAACCACTGGCGCCAGTAGTTCTCGCCGCCGTCCGGGCCGAGGGTCGCGTCGACCCAGCCCCCGCCGTCGATGCGGACCTGGACGCCGGAGATGCCGTCGCGCTCCTGGGCCCACGCGACGCCGCCGATGACGACCTTGCCCGGGTCGAGGTTCGCCAGCGCCTTGGGCGTGTCGATGCGCGCGGAGATCTTGATGGGAGCGTCCGTCGCCCAGTCCCGGTCGGTCCAGTACGCCTTCTGGTCGTCGTACGTCGTCAGGGTGAGCCGGGTGAGCCACTTGGTGGCGCTGATGAAGCCGTAGAGGCCGGGGATGATCATCCGGACGGGGAAGCCGTGCTCACGCGGGAGCGGCTTGCCGTTCATGCCGACGACGATCATCGCGTCGCGCCCGTCGGTGGCGAGGTCGAGCGGCGTGCTGATCGTCATGCCGTCGAAGTCGGTGGACAGGATCTGGTCGGCCTTGGTGCCGACGCCGGCCAGGTCGAGGACGTCCTGGAGCGGGACGCCGAGCCAGCGGGCGCTGCCGATGTAGGGGCCGCCGACGCTGTTGGAGACGCACGTGAGGGTGATGTTGCGCTCGATCATCGGCATCGCGAGCAGTTCGTCGAAGGTGATGGTGAGCTTCTTGTCCACGTCGCCGTCGACGGTCAGGGTCCAGTCGTCGGCGCCCACGATGGGGGTGTCGAGGCGGGTGTCGACCCGGTAGAAGTCCTTGATCGGCGTCTCGAACGGCGTGATCCCGGGGACCTGGTCGTCGAGGCCGCGCGGCAGCGGCGGCGCGGGGCTCGCCGCCGTCGGGAGGTCGACGTCCTCGGGGCGCAGGCGCAGCTTGTTGATCACACGACCGGCCACGCCACCAACGGCGGCGATCGCGGTCAGGGCGCCGATGCCGATCAGCACGCCGCGGCGTCCGGTGGAGCTCTCGCCCGTGGCGTCAGGGGCGGTGACCTTGTGCTGCTGGCGGGCCAGGAACGCGAGGGCGAGCGGGGCGGTGACCGCGGCGACGA
>NZ_JBMCZA010000219.1:677-2121 GCF_048654705.1 Nocardioides sp. CPCC 206348 | reverse complement strand
TTGCGCTGGGCCAGGCGCCAGACCGCGAAGACGGCGCGGTTGTCGACCGCGACGAGAAGGTCAGCGGCCAACGCACGCTGGACGGTCCACGCGTCGCGCTCGATCTCGAACCACATCCGGCGCGGCGGGATGACCACGATGCTGCGTCGCCAGAAGGCGGGCGGGTGACCCTCCGAGACCTCGTTGATGAGCCGCACCTCGGTCCCGGGGCCGACCGGTACGTCGACGGAAGGGACCGACACCAGGGTGACCTGCGCCCCGCGGTCCTCGAACTGGCGGACCACGTCGGCCAGGAAGCGAGGCTCGTGGCGGGTTCCGACGAACAGCACGACCGCGCTCATCGGGGGGCCACCTTGTCGGTGAGTGCGGACACCGCATCGATCATGATCCGGCTCCGCTCGAACTGCTCGGCGTAGTCGCGGGCGGAGCGACGCAACGCGTCGTCAGCACCGAGCGCGAGCTCGGCAGCGCGGCCGAACGCGGAGACCAGGAAGTCGTGGTCGAGCCCGGCCACCCCGGTCCACAAGGGATAGCCCTCGAGCAGGGTCGATGCGTCGTGCCGTACCTCGTGGGCCGAGACGATCGGCAGGGCCGTCGCCATGCACTCGTAGACCTTGCCGGACGTCATGAACGCACCGCCGATGACCATGAAGGTCACGGCGTCCAGGCTGCCGTAGAACTCCCCGACATCGCGCTTGGGCACCGGGCCGCCGTACGTGACTCCGTCGGCTTCCGCTGCGATCAGCTGCTCCAGCACGACCGAGGAACCGCGCACCGCGCCGGCGCCGAGGTTGCCCCGCCAGTCCCACGTCGCGCCCTCGAGGAGCGGGTTGGTCGCGCGCGCGTCACGCCATGCGCCCAGGACGGTGCTGACGAACTCGGGCCGGAAGTTGATCGTGCCGAGGTAGCCGAAGCGCAGCGGCCCGACCGGAGGCTGCGGGATCGCGGTGGGGATGCTGTCCCGGTCGAATCCGTTGCGGACGACGCGGACCTTGTCCGTCAGCTCCGGATACCGGTGGCGATAGTGATCGGCGATCGGTTCGTTGACCAGCCACAACGACGTCGTGGCCTCGAGCGCCCGCTGTTCCCACTGGCCGCTGATCGAGTCCCTCTCGAAGGCCTCGCCCCCATGGATCACGTCGACCGACCAGCCGTCGCGGAAGTCGACGGCCATCGGCACCTGGTGCTCCTCGTGCAGGCGCAACGCAGCAGCCAGGGAGACGTATGGAACGCAGCTCACCAGGACCAGGTCGAACGGGTCCTCGCGGTGCAGGTCCAGCACCACCTGCTCCAGGTCACCGCGCCAGCCGCCGAAGGTCGGCTCCGGGAACGACTCCTCGTTCTTCTCCCGCCACTCCTTCAACCAGCGTCCCGGGGTCAGCGCCCGCGCCTCGTCGAAGGTGCGGATGTCCGTCTCCAGGTCGGCCCGGGCGAGCGGGAGCTC
>NZ_JBMCZA010000219.1:448-667 GCF_048654705.1 Nocardioides sp. CPCC 206348 | reverse complement strand
CCGAAGCGCAGCGGGGCAACGGCAGGCTGGGGGATCTGCGTGGGGATGCTGTCCCGATCGAACCCGTTGCGGACGACGCGGACCTTGTCCGCCAGCTCCGGATAACGCTCGCGGTAGTGATCGGCGATCGGCTCGTTCACCAACCAGAGCGACTCCGCGGCGTCGAGGGCACGCTGCTCCCACCGGCCGCTGGTCGAGTCCCGCTCGAAGGCCTCGCCG
>NZ_JBMCZA010000219.1:279-438 GCF_048654705.1 Nocardioides sp. CPCC 206348 | reverse complement strand
TCGTTCTTCTCCCGCCACTCCTTCAACCAGCGTCCCGGCGTCAGCGCCCGTGCTTCGTCGTAGGTGCGGATGTCCGTCTCCAGGTCCGCACGCGCAAGCGGGAGCTCGATCACCCGGATCGAGGGATCCACGTTGTCCAGCAGGGACTCGTCCAGGCCG
>NZ_JBMCZA010000219.1:0-170 GCF_048654705.1 Nocardioides sp. CPCC 206348 | reverse complement strand
CGACGCGCCTCGGTATCGTACGGCGGTGCGATCCCGAACCCGGGACCGCACGATCCACGAGTGGGGAGCCCAACGCGATGTTGCCGCCCGGCGATGCTCGAACCGACGACGTCCCCGATGCCGACGACGCGCCCGACCGGCGCCCACGCGTGGTGATCCTCGTCGACAAC
>NZ_JBMCZA010000218.1:19642-20305 GCF_048654705.1 Nocardioides sp. CPCC 206348 | reverse complement strand
GGGTCGATCAGCCAGAAGTACCCGTGGACCCGGCCGAGGTGGCGGGCCGGGACGCAGAGGCGGGCCACGATGCCGAGGTCCGGATCGGCGGGGGTGCGGAGCGGGCCGGGGGAGTCGGCGATGCCCTGCGCCTGGAACCAGGCGCGCACCTCGGTGCTGGAGCGCCGCTCCAGGATGGAGCGTTGCCGGATCACGTCGACGACGTCGTCGTTGCGGTGGTCGGAGAAGCCGATGAGCCGGAAGTCGGGGTCCTCGAGCGTGCAGGGCGCGTCGACGAGGCGGGCCAGGTCCTCGATCAGGTCGTCCAGCGTTGACACTGGACAAATGTCGCACATTCTTGGTCAATCGGTGTGACGGATGTCCGTTCCGTGTGACCCGCGCCGCTCCTAGCGTGGAGCCATGCTGAGCCAGACCCTGAACCGCGCCTCCCGCAGCGCCCGCGCCCGCCGCGCGGTCGAGTCGATCCCCGTGACCCGCAACGTCGTCGACCGGTTCGTCGCCGGCGAGACCACCGCCGACGCCGTCCACGCGGCGCAGCGACTGGTGGCGGCCGGCCGCGCGATCACCATCGACGTCCTCGGCGAGGACGTGACCGACATCGCCGGTGCCCGGGCGACGCGCGACGGCTACCTCGCGCTGCTCTCGGCCCTCGACTCGGCCGGT
>NZ_JBMCZA010000218.1:18951-19551 GCF_048654705.1 Nocardioides sp. CPCC 206348 | reverse complement strand
GCCGTCGGCGCCACGGTCACCCTCGACATGGAGGACCACACCACCACCGAGGCGACCCTGCTGGCCGGTGTCGAGCTGCGCAAGGAGTTCGGCTGGGTGGGCAACGTGCTGCAGTCCAACCTGCTGCGCACGCCGTCCGACATCACCGCACTCGCCGGCTCCGGCGCCCGGATCCGCCTGGTCAAGGGCGCCTACCGCGAGCCCGCCACCGTCGCGCTCCCGCGCAAGGCCGACGTGGACCGCGCCTACGGCCGCGCCATCGACGCGCTGATGATCTCCGACTGCTACCCGATGATCGCCACCCACGACGAGTCGATGCTGACCCGCGCCGCCTTCCAGGCCAACATCGCCGGCCGCGACGCCGACCAGTGGGAGACCCAGATGCTGTACGGCGTCCGGACCGACCTGCAGCAGGAGACCGTGGACGCCGATCTGCAGATGCGGGTCTATCTCCCGTTCGGCACCGACTGGTATGGCTATTTCATGCGCCGTCTCGCCGAACGCCCGGCCAACGTCGCCTTCTTCATCCGCGCGCTCACCCACCGCTCCTGATCCGGGACCAAGGAGAACACCATGGACGCCATCACGACCCCACCGGCT
>NZ_JBMCZA010000218.1:17289-18908 GCF_048654705.1 Nocardioides sp. CPCC 206348 | reverse complement strand
GAATGGGTCGCGGGCGGCGGCGAGGAGATCCAGGTCGTCCAGCCGCACGCGCACCAGAAGGTGCTGGGCGTGCTCCGCAACAGCTCCATCGACGACACCGTCCGCGCGGTCGACGCGGCCCGGGCAGCGGCGCCTGAATGGCGCGGGTTGTCCTTCGACGAGCGGGCCGCCGTACTGCTTCGGGCAGCGGAGCTGCTCGCCGGTCCGTGGCGCCAGCGGCTCAACGCCGCGACGGTGCTGGGCCAGTCGAAGACCTCGTTCCAGGCCGAGATCGACGCCGCCTGCGAGCTGATCGACTTCTGGCGGTTCAACGTGCACTTCGGTCGGCAGATCCTTGCCGAGCAGCCGATCGCGAACAGCCCCGGCATCTGGAACCGCACCGACCACCGCCCGCTCGAGGGCTTCGTCTACGCGATCTCGCCGTTCAACTTCACCGCGATCGCCGGCAACCTGCCGACCGCTCCGGCGCTGATGGGCAACACGGTGATCTGGAAGCCGTCGCCGACGCAGCAGCACGCGGCCTCGCTGACCATGGAACTGCTCGCCGAGGCGGGCATGCCGCCGGGCGTCATCAACATGCTGCCGGGCGACGGCCTCGCGGTCTCCGAGGTCGCGCTGACGCACCCCGACCTGGCCGGCATCCACTTCACCGGCTCGACCGGCACCTTCCAGAAGCTGTGGTCCTCGGTCGGCGCGAACCTCCCGAACTACCGCACCTATCCGCGTCTCGTCGGCGAGACCGGCGGCAAGGACTTCGTCATCGCGCACCCGTCGGCCGACCCCGACGTGCTCCGCACCGCACTGATCCGTGGTGCCTTCGAGTACTCCGGCCAGAAGTGCTCGGCCGCCTCCCGCGCCTACGTCCCGCGCTCGCTGTGGGAGCGGATGGGTGACGACCTGGCCGCGCAGACCGACGCCCTGCCGATCGGCGACCCGGCCGACTTCGCGAACTTCACCGGCGCCGTGATCGACGCCCGCGCCTTCGCGAAGCACACCGACGCGATCGCCCGCGCTCGTGCCACGGAGGGCCTGTCGGTCATTGCCGGCGGTACGACGGACGACAGCGTCGGCTGGTTCGTGCGACCCACGATCGTGCTCGCCGAGGACCCCACCGACGCGATGTTCTGGACCGAGTACTTCGGCCCCATCCTCGTCATCCACGTGTACGACGACCGCCAGCCCGGCGCGTTCGAGGCGACCGTGAAGCAGGCGGAGTCGGCGGCGCCGTACGCCCTGACCGGCTCGATCCTGGCCACCGACCGCCACGCCATCGACTGGGCGAGTCGCGAGCTGCGGTTCGCGGCCGGCAACTTCTACGTCAACGACAAGCCCACCGGTGCGGTCGTCGGGCAGCAGCCGTTCGGTGGTGGCCGGGCGTCGGGCACCAACGACAAGGCGGGCTCCGTCCTCAACCTGCTCCGCTGGACCTCCCCCCGCTCCATCAAGGAGACGCTCGTCCCGCCGAAGGATCACCGACACCCGCACATGGGCTGAGTCCGCGGCGTAGCCTGACGCCGTGACCAGCCAGGAGGTGCGCTTCTGCCGCGCTGATGACGGCGTGCGCATCGCGTGGGCGAGGCACGGGTCCGGACCGCCGCTGCTGATCGTCTCGTGCTGGC
>NZ_JBMCZA010000218.1:16796-17279 GCF_048654705.1 Nocardioides sp. CPCC 206348 | reverse complement strand
GCCGTGACCAGCCAGGAGGTGCGCTTCTGCCGCGCTGACGACGGCGTGCGCATCGCGTGGGCACGGCACGGTTCCGGCCCGCCGCTGCTGATCGTGTCGTGCTGGTTGAGCCACCTGCAGCACGACTGGCAGAGCCCGGTGTGGCGGCACTTCCTCGACGACCTGGGGGACGTCGCCACCGTCGTGCGGTACGACGAGCGCGGGTTCGGGCTGTCGGACTGGGAGGTGGGCACCGAGGTGTCGGACTTCTCGCTGGAGCGGCGCCTCGCCGACCTCGAGACCCTGGTCGACGCGGCCGGGCTCGACCGCTTCGCGGTGCTCGGGATGTCGGGCGGCGCGCCGGTCGCGCTGGCCTACGCACACGCGCACCCCGAGCGCGTCACCCGGATGGTGTTGTACGGCGGCATGGCGGCCGGCGGCCTGCAGCAGGGTGACGACGCGGCGGAGGAGGCGTTCCTGGCGATGATCCGCGCGGGCTGGGCG
>NZ_JBMCZA010000218.1:16087-16786 GCF_048654705.1 Nocardioides sp. CPCC 206348 | reverse complement strand
GCATGGCGGCCGGCGGCCTGCAGCAGGGGGACGACGCGGCCGAGGAGGCGTTCCTGGCGATGATCCGCGCGGGCTGGGCACGGCCGGATCCGCTGTTCCGGCGGGTGTTCACGAACGCGTTCATCCCGGGCGCGACCGAGCAGCAGATGGAGTGGATGGACGAGCTGCAACGCACCTCGACCAACACCGAGAACGCCGTGTGCAGCCGGATCGCCCGCCACCAGGTGGATGTGGCGCCGCTGCTCCCCGAGGTCGTCGTACCCACCCTCGTGCTGCATGCCGAGCGGGACCGGGTCGCGCCGGACTGGGGGCCGAAGCTGGCCGCCGAGATCCCCGACGCGCGGCTGGTGATGCTCGACTCGGCCAACCACGTGTTGCTGGCCGACGAGCCGGCGTGGCCGGTGTTCCTGCAGGAGGTCGGGTCGTTCCTCAACGAGGACCGGGCGCAGGTCCCGGTGTCGAACCTGTCCGCACGCGAACGCGAGATCCTGCTGCTCGCTGCCGAAGGCCTCGACAACACGGCGATCGCCGACCAGCTGACCCTCAGTGTGCGCACCGTGGAGCGGCACTTCCAGAACGTCTACCTCAAGCTCGGCCTGTCCGGTCGTACGGCGCGTGCCGCGGCCGTCGCCCGCGTCCTCACCTGAGCCCTGGTCACCGCACAGTCACTACGTACGCGTCGGCGTACGACGACGCCCT
>NZ_JBMCZA010000218.1:15095-16077 GCF_048654705.1 Nocardioides sp. CPCC 206348 | reverse complement strand
GTCTACCTCAAGCTCGGCCTGTCCGGTCGTACGGCGCGCGCGGCGGCCGTCGCCCGCGTCCTGGCCTGAGCCACTACGTACGCGTCGGCGTACGACGACGCCACCGGCTACGCGCGAGCGCCGATGCTGCGGGGTGCCCTGAATTCCTACCTTCGAGGTGTCGGCGAAACCGCCGCAGGACACCTAGGAACCAGGGAGATCGCCATGTCGAACAAGGCCGTCATCAGCCTCGCCACCGGACTCGAGGACCCCGAGAAGGTCACCGTCGCCTTCCTCGTCGCACTCGGCGCGGCCGAGCAGGGCCGCCCCACGCTGATGTTCCTGACGAAGGAGGCCGTGCGGCTCGCCGTACCCGGGACTGCGGTGGGTCGCTCGTGCGAGGGCTGCCCGACGCTGCCGGAGCTGCTGGCCCGGTTCGAGGCCGCTGGTGGCACGTACCTCGTCTGCCCGCTCTGCTTCAACGCCAAGGCGCTGGACCCGGAGAACCTGATCGCCGGCGCCACCATCGGCGGCACCGTCCCGATGTGGCAGTGGATCGGCGACGAGGGCGCGACGAGCTTCAGCTACTGAGGATCAGCCGCGACCGACGCGCAGCATCTCCTCGCGGTCGCCGACCTTGATCCGGGTGCGGCCGGCGGCCTCGCCCAGCGCGATCTCGTGGGCGTCGAGCCGCTCCCACGCCTCGTCGGTCGCCACGTCGACCTGGCGCGAGCGGAGGTAGGCGTCGACGTCCTCGGGGGTCCGCGACCAGGCGGTCTCGGTGGTGTCGGCGAGCAGGTGGCCGACGGTCTCGGCGGCGTCGCTCTTGGTGTGGCCGATCAGGCCGACCGGGCCGCGCTTGATCCAGCCGGTGACGAACGTGCCGGGGATCGGGTTGCCGTCGAGGTCGAGGACCCGGCCGGCGTCGTTCGGGATGACCGCGCGCCGCTCGTCGAACGGCAGGTCGGGCAGGCCGGTGCTGCGGTACCCGACGGCGCGGTAG
>NZ_JBMCZA010000218.1:14131-15085 GCF_048654705.1 Nocardioides sp. CPCC 206348 | reverse complement strand
TCGAGGTCGAGGACCCGGCCGGCGTCGTTCGGGATGACTGCACGACGCTCGTCGAAGGGCAGATCGGGCAGGCCGGTGCTGCGGTACCCGACGGCGCGGTAAACGGCCTGGACGTCCCAGTCGGTCACCTCGCCGGTGCCTTCGACGTTGCCGTCCTCGTTGGGCGAGTGGGTGCGCTCGGTGCGGAGCGTGGTGACGCCGTCGCGGTCGCCGAGGATCTCGAGGGGGGCCTCGGCGAAGTGCAGGTGGATCCGGTGCGGCTTGCCCACCGGGTCCGCGCCGACCCAGCTGGTCAGCGTGTTGAGCACCATCTTCTGTGCCTTGTGCTGGGCGATGTGCTCCATGCCGTGGGCGTCGACGTCGAAGCCCTCGGGGTGCACGATCACCTCGACGTTGGGCGAGTGGTTGAGCTCGCGCAGCTCCAGCGGCGAGAACTTCGCGTACGCCGGCCCGCGGCGGGCGAACACGTGGACGTCGGTGATCGTCTTGGCCGCGAGGCCCTCGTAGACGTGCTGCGGGATGTCGGTGGTGAGCATCTCGTCGCCGGTCTTGGCGAGCACCCGCGCGACATCGAGCGCCACGTTGCCGACACCGATCACGGCGACGCTCCTGGCGTCCAGCGGCCAGCTCTGCGGCGCGTCCGGGTGGGCGTCGTACCAGGAGACGAAGTCGGCGGCGCCGTACGAACCGGGAAGGTCCTCGCCGGGGATGCCGAGGTCGCGGTCGGCCTCGGCGCCCGTGCTGATGACCACGGCGTCGTAGAACTCGCGCAGCTCCTCGAGCTTCACGTCGACGCCGAACTCGACGTTGCCGCGGAAACGGACGTCGGGGTGGGCCAGGACGCGCTGCAGCGCCTTGATGATCTCCTTGATCCGCGGGTGGTCCGGCGCGACGCCGTACCGGACCAGGCCGAAGGGTGCGGGCAGGCGCTCCAGGATGTCGATCGATACCGGG
>NZ_JBMCZA010000218.1:13532-14121 GCF_048654705.1 Nocardioides sp. CPCC 206348 | reverse complement strand
TGGTCCGGCGCGACGCCGTACCGGACCAGGCCGAAGGGCGCGGGGAGGCGCTCGAGGATGTCGATCGAGACCGGCGTGCCCGACTTGATGAGGTTGTCGGCAGCGTAGATACCGGCGGGGCCACCGCCCACGATCGCAACGCGAAGAGTCATGTCCACGAGTCTGTCGATCGCGGCCGGGTCACAGAACGAGGTTGTGGTTGGGTACTCACAAGGTAACCTTGTGAGCGTGCTGAGTCCCCACGTCCCGGAGCTGCGGGCCCTCGAGCTGCTGGTCGTGGTCGCACGGACGGGAAGCCTGGGTGCGGCGGCTGCCGAGCTCGGCATCAGTCAGCAGGCCGCGTCGTCACGTGTGCGGACCATGGAGTCGCTGGTGGGGGAGCCGCTGGTGACCCGCAGCAAGCGCGGCTCGGAGCTCACGCCGACCGGCGAGCTGCTCGTGCAGTGGGCCAGTCGCGTCCTCGACGCCGCGCACGAGCTCGACGCCGGTATCGCCGCCATGCGTGTCGACCGCCGCGGCCACCTCGCCATCGCGGCGAGCCTCACGATTGCCGAGCACCTGCTGCCCGGGTGGCTGGTGGGCCTGCGCA
>NZ_JBMCZA010000218.1:12877-13522 GCF_048654705.1 Nocardioides sp. CPCC 206348 | reverse complement strand
ACGCCGACCGGCGAGCTGCTCGTGCAGTGGGCCAGTCGTGTCCTCGACGCCGCGCACGAGCTCGACGCCGGTATTGCCGCCATGCGTGTCGATCGCCGCGGCCACCTCGCCATCGCGGCGAGCCTCACGATCGCCGAGCACCTGCTGCCCGGGTGGCTGGTCGGCCTGCGCGCCCAGCAGGTCCAGCGCGGTCAGACGCCCGTCGACATCACCATGACCGCCACCAACACCGAACGCGTCACCGAGCTCGTCCTCGCCGGCGAGGTCGCCCTCGGCTTCGTCGAGGGGCCGGACGCACCGGACGGCCTGCAGCGCCGCCTGGTCGGCACCGACGAGCTGGTCGTGGTCGTCGGGCCCACCCACCCGTGGGCCCAGCGGTCCCGCCGCCGCGTGACCGCCGAGACGCTCGCGGCCACGCCCCTCGTCGTACGCGAGGCCGGTTCGGGCACGCGCACCGTGCTGGAACGCGCCCTGGCCGACCTGCCCCGCGCCCAACCCGTCCTCGAGCTGTCGAGTACGGCGTCCGTCCGTGCCGCTGTGGCTGCCGGCGCCGGCCCCGCCGCCGTGGGGGCGCACGCCGTCGGCGACGACCTGGCCACGGGCCGGCTGATCCGGATCACCGTGAGCGGCCTGGACCTGACCCGT
>NZ_JBMCZA010000218.1:11583-12832 GCF_048654705.1 Nocardioides sp. CPCC 206348 | reverse complement strand
GTCGCCTGGGCGGCCCGCGGTCATCGCACCTGACGAACGTGTCGTGAAATCGGCGGATTCGCAGCAGATTCGTCAGGTACGACGATGGCGGAGCCACCGTTCGGCCTGATCCGGCGTGAGGGCGAGTCGCCGGGCCACCGTGGAGGTGTCGACCCAGCGTTCGGGTTGGGCGACTGTCCAGGGTCGCGGCCCGTGGCGCTGGGCCGCGCGGGCGAGCGCGCCGTCGAGGCGGTACCGGAAGCGAGCGACCTCTCCGCGCCCCGACATCATCGTGACCACCTCGATCGCGAGCCGACGGGTGAGTTCCTCGCGCATCAGGTCGCGGCTGTGCCGTCCGCCCTCGAGGTGATCGGCGCCGTCATAGTCAGCGGCGACGCCGGCCACCGGGTCGAAGACGTCGGGCGTGAACTGGTGCCTTCCGTTGAGGTCGAAGATCGGTGCGTTGCACAACAACACGCCGGCGCGATGTCCGCGCCACGCCTCGCGCATCACTGTCTCCATCGGCGACCAGGAGTTCTCGTCCGCCACAGCGAGCGCCCGCAGGAGTCGGCGCTTGCCGGAGCGCCCGACCAGTCGCGCTGCGTAGGCGCCCAGTCCCTCGAGGTCGACCAGGTCGTCGTACGCCGCCATGTCGATGGCGCGCACCGCGGCGACGTCGTCGCGGGCAGTGCGGGCCTCGTAGGTCACCGAGCGTTCGGGGATCGTGATCGGGAGGCCGTCGATCACGATGACGTCGTCGGCGAAGAGCCAGTCCTCGGACAGCGCCACGCCGCGGCGGCTGCGGGCGCCGCGTTGGTCGCCCAGCGCGACGGGTACGGGCAGGGGCGAGCCGTCAGCAGCCGTTCCGTCGAACCACCTCGCCCCGAGCCAGTGCAGCGCTGCCCACCCGGTTGCTGCGGAACCGGGTGGCAAGGCGCCGACCGCTTCGACGATCCGTTGCTGCGTCGACGCCGGGGCATCGGCGGCGACGTAGTGGCGGGGTCCGGCGCTGCGCCAGTACGGACCGCGGGCCTGGCCGGCGGTCGGTCCGGTCAGGCCGGACGGGTCGATGCGCACCGGAGCCACGAGGCCCGAGCGGGTGATCTCGAGAAGCATGCCGGCGAGCATCGGCAATTTCTACGGGTCGTGCAGGCGTCATCCACAGGGTCCGGATGAGCGGGCCGTCGTACCTGACGAACGTGTCGTCAAAACCTGGAATTCGCAGCAGGTTCGTCAGGTGCGATGGAGTCAGGCGTGGGCCGGGCGCCGC
>NZ_JBMCZA010000218.1:10463-11573 GCF_048654705.1 Nocardioides sp. CPCC 206348 | reverse complement strand
GCCGTCGTACCTGACGAACGTGTCGTCAAAACCTGGAACTCGCAGCAGGTTCGTCAGGTGCGATGGAGTCAGGCGCGGGCGGGCGTCCTAGCCATCAGCCGGGCGATCGACTCATCGGTGCAGTCGGCCCAGAAGCCGCCCACGACGTCCTCGACCTGGGTGAACGAGTCCGCGACGTACAGGACGTTCTGGTAGTCGGTGATGTCGTAGGACGTGCTGCCCATGTCGGCGATGTCGAGCGGGCGGATGTCCATGCCGCGGAACGCCTCGATCTCGCCGGGGGAGGAGAGGATGCCGGCGCCGTACGTCTTGAGGTCGCTGCCCTCCCAGAGGATGCCGAACTCGAGGGTGAACCAGAAGACCTTGCTGACGAACTCGAGCGCCTCGGTGGTGCGCACGCGTCGGGAGGCCTGGCCGGCGAGCTCGTAGAGCGCGGTGAAGCGCGGGTTGGCGAGGGTGTTGCCGTGGCCGACGACCTCGTGCAGGACGTCGGGCTCGGGCGTGTAGAGCGGCACCGAGTGGTGGCGGACGTACTGGGTGGACCAGAAGGACTTGTCGGCGAGCGAGCCGTAGAACTCGCGCAGCGGGACGAGCCCGGCGGCGGGGGCGTAGCGCCAGCCGGTCAGCGGGGCGAGCCAGTCGCTGACCTCGGCCAGCTGCGGGATGCGGTCGATCGGCAGGCCGAGGGACTCCTTGCCGTCGAGGAACTCGCGGCAGGCGTAGGCGCGGTGCTTGGTGACGAGCGCTTCGCTCACGACGCGCCACACCTTGTGCTCGGCGTCGGTGTACTCGGCGGTGGGGCACGGGGTGCCCGGACGCCAGGCGTTGGCCAGCGTCGCGAGGGCGTCGCGGCGGGCGCGGTACTCCGCGTCGGCGAACCCGGGGTGGTCGGCGCCCAGGTGGACCTTGAGGGATCCGTCCTCGTCGGTCGTCACCGGGGCAAAGGTCTGCGCTTCCTCAAACATGCCTCCATTGTGTGACGCAGTCCACCAGATGACGAGCAGGGTCAGACGTTTGGCCCTCCACTCAGCCGCGCGAGGTGGCAGACTGTCCAGCATGGACGCCGTCGACCGGGAAATTCTGGACATCTTGCGCGCGGACTCGCGGACC
>NZ_JBMCZA010000218.1:9394-10453 GCF_048654705.1 Nocardioides sp. CPCC 206348 | reverse complement strand
CGGGGTGGCAGACTGTCCAGCATGGACGCCGTCGACCGCGAAATTCTGGACATCTTGCGCGCGGACTCGCGGACGTCTATCCGCGACGTCGCGTCACGGATCGGGCTCAGTCGCGCGACCGCCTACGCGCGGGTGAAGCGGCTGATCGACACCAAGGTGATCCGCGGCTTCACCATCGACGTGGACCACGCCGCGCTGGGCCTCGGGCTGCCGGCGTACGTGCACGTCCGGATCAAGCAGAACTCGTGGAAGTCGTTCCGCAAGAAGGCGTGGGCGCTCGACGAGGCCGCCCACGTCGCGCTGGTCGCCGGTGACTTCGACTGCGTGATCCTGGTCCGCGCCCGCGACGCCGAGCACCTGCGCGAGCTGGTCCTCGAGCGGATCCAGGCGTTGCCCGAGGTGGTCGCCACCCAGACGGTGCTGGTGTTCGAGGAACACGTCGGCCCCTCGTAGCCTGCATCCATGCACCAGCGCGCGTTCGTCTTCGGCGGCTCCGAGGGCATCGGCCTCGCGGTCGCCACCCAGCTCGTCGCCGCGGGCACCCAGGTCGTCGTCCTGTCCCGGTCCCAGGCCAAGCTCGACGCGGCCCTCGCCCAGCTCGGCCCCGGCGCGATCGCCCTGTCCGTCGACGTCACCGACGCGAGTACGACGACCGCAGTCGTGGACGCACTGGTCGCCGAGTTCGGCGTACCGGACCTGGTGGTCACCACCGCCGGGTATGCCCGCCCGGGCTACCTGGAGGACCTGCCGGACGAGGACGTCGCGGGCATGGTGGCCACGAACCTGGTCGGCACGATCAACGTCTGCCGGGCGGTGCTGCCGCATCTGCGCAAGGCCGGTACGGGCACGATCGTGACGACGTCATCGATGGCCGGCCTGGCCGGCGTCTTCGGCTACACCGTCTACAGCGCGACGAAGTTCGGCGTGATCGGCTTCTCCGAGGCGCTGCGCCGCGAGGTGCGTCCGTACGGCATCGACGTCCGGGTGCTCTGCCCGCCGAACACCCTGACCCCGGGCTTCGACGAGGAGAACCGGTACAAGCCGGCGGAGGTGCTGGCC
>NZ_JBMCZA010000218.1:8387-9315 GCF_048654705.1 Nocardioides sp. CPCC 206348 | reverse complement strand
CCGTCCTAACGCTTCCGGTCGTGCTTCCCGATGAACTCGTTGATGTACGCCCACGTCGTCTCGGGCGCCTTCGTCCCGGTGAGTACGCCGAGGTGGCCACCGGGCGCGGACGGCATCCGGACGTCCGGCGAGTTCGGGAGGAGCGAGCCGACGTGGTGGGCCACCGGGGGAGGCACGAGTACGTCGGTGGTGCCGGCGACGTTCATCACGGGGACCTTGATGTCGGCCAGGTCGACCATCTTGTTCGGCCCCTGGATGCGCCCGGTGGCGAGCTCATTGCGCAGCGCCATTTTCTGGTAGACCTGAATGGTCGCCCGGCCGGGGTAGGTCAGCATGTTGTTCATCAGGCTGTCGATGGCCTGGATCTGGCCGAGGAACTCCCGGTCCTGCCGCTTGTTCCACAGGGTCCGCGGCTTCTTGAGGTACACCGGGATCGCGGTCGCCTTGAACCCGATGCTCACGAGCGGCGCCGGCACCGACCCGGCGGCCTTGAGCGCCGTACCGACGATCTTGCCGCCGGTGACCTTCCCGATCGCCTGGACCGGCCGGAGCATCGGTTGCTTGGACATGTCGAACGGGCTGGCGACCATCGAGAGGGAGCGGATGGGGAGCTCGGGGTGGACGGCCGTGGTGCCGATGGAGATCAGCCCACCCATGCACCAGCCGACGAGGTGCACGTCGCGCCCGCCGGCGTCCTCGGACACCGTGCGGACGGCCTCGGGGAGGACGTCGTTGATGAAGTGCTCGATGCCGACCTTGCTGTCGGCACCCTTCAGGGGTCCGTAGTCGACGAGGTACGTCGGCCGCCCGCGGTTGACGAAGTCCTCGGCCAGGGACAGGCCGCGGCGGAGGTCGAAGCACGAGGCCTGGGCGCCGAGCGGAGGCACCAGCAGGACCGGCAGCCCCTTGGCGCGGACCCCCTTCACCT
>NZ_JBMCZA010000218.1:8068-8377 GCF_048654705.1 Nocardioides sp. CPCC 206348 | reverse complement strand
CACGAGGCCTGGGCGCCGAGCGGAGGCACCAGCAGGACGGGCAGTCCCTTGGCGCGGACCCCCTTGACCCTGTCGTAGCGGTGCAGTTCCAGGGTCCGCCCGGTCGCGATGACCTCGGAGGGAGTCCGGCTCAGGTCGGCGATCCCGCCCTTGACGAGGAAGTCCCACAGGTTGACGACGGAGTCCTTGGCTGCCACGGCGTCAGTGTGGCGCACCGTAGGGGTTTTCCGTGGCCATGTCCTGCGAATCGGCGAAGTTTTCTGAGGCTTCTACCACTCCGGTCTAGACCGAAGGTAAAGAATCTGCTAA
>NZ_JBMCZA010000218.1:0-8058 GCF_048654705.1 Nocardioides sp. CPCC 206348 | reverse complement strand
GTTGACGACGGAGTCCTTGGCTGCCACGGCGTCAGTGTCGCGCACCGTAGGGGTTTTCCGTGGTCATGTCCTGCGAATCGGCGAAGTTTTCTGAGGCTTGTCCCACTGTGGTCTAGACCGAAGGTAAAGAATCTGCTATTGCCATGACGCCGCGTCGCACACGGACGTTTCATGGCTACATCAGCGCTCGGGTCTGGTCCTTTCCCTCCATCATCATTCCCTTACTTCCTAAGGACTTCGCATGCTCCGCACTCTTGCTCGTCGTCGGAACGACAACGGCTTCACCCTCATTGAGCTCCTCATCGTCATCGTGATCCTCGGCATCCTCGCCGCGATCGTGGCGTTCTCGGTCCGCGGCATCGTCGACCGCGGTGACGCGTCCGCTTGCAAGGCTGAGGTCAAGACCATTGCGACCGCCGAAGAGGCGAACTACGCCAAGAACGGCTCGTACGCCACCATCCCGAACCTTGAGATCAATGGTTTCCTGCGCGACGGCACGCCGAAGTACGTGGCAAGTGCCTCGGCAGCTGACGGCTCCCTGACGATGGTCGCCGGCGCACCCTGCGCAGCTGGCTGATCGGCTCTATTGCTCTCAGGAGGGCCGCCGCCCTGGCGGCGGCCCTCCTTCGGCCGTCTGTGAGGGGAATCAATGTTCCACCACGTGCACCGCATCGGTGACCGGATTGACCAGCTGCTGGCTGCGCTCTGGGAAGTTCGTGGCACCGACCTGCTGCTGACCGTCGGCTTGCCGCCGATGCTCCGGATCGACGGGTCGCTTGCGCCGGTTCCAGGGCAGTCAGTGTTGACGGCAGACGACGCCAACTCGTTGCTCGCCGAGGTTCTCACCTCCGAGCAGCAGACCGCGTGGGAGTCGAAGCACGAGTACGACTTCTCGTTCTCGTGGCGCGAGCACGCTCGGATCCGTGGCAACGCCTTCACCCAGCGCGGACAGACAGCGGTCGCGCTGCGGATGATTCCGCGCGAAGTGCCGACGCCGGACGACCTCGGTCTGCCACCGGTGCTCCGCGATCTCGCGATGAAGCACCAGGGCCTCATCCTGATGACTGGTCCCACCGGTTCCGGCAAGTCGACCACGCTGGCCTCGTTGATCGACCTGATCAACACGAACCGCGGCTGCCACATCATCACCGTCGAGGACCCCATTGAGTACGTCCACGACCACAAGATGGCGGCGGTCAACCAGCGCGAGGTCGGGACCGACACCAACAGCTTCCCGAACGCCCTGCGCTCAGTGCTCCGCGAAGACCCCGACGTCCTGCTCGTGGGTGAGATGCGTGACCTCGAGTCCATCGCCTTCGCATTGACCGTGGCCGAGACCGGCCACCTGGTCTTCGCCACCCTGCACACCAATGACACGGCGCAGTCCGTTGGCCGCATGATCGACGTCTTCCCCGCCGAGCAGCAGGCCCAGATCCGGGTCCAGTTGGCTGCCGCACTCAGTTGCGTGGTCTACCAGCGCCTGGTCCCGAAGATCGGCGGTGGGATGACGGCCGCCTACGAGGTACTGACCGCAACGCCGGCGGTACGCAACCTGATCAAGGAGGGCAAGACGCATCAGCTGCGCAACTCCCTGGTGACTGGCGCCCAGGACGGGATGATCACGCTGGAGCAGTCGCTCTCGCAGCTGATCCAGGCCGGCATCGTGACCGAAGAGGAAGCCGTTGCGCGAAGCCTCTACCCCAAGGACATCGAGGCCCGCCCGCGGTACACCGCCGGCGCGGTGCGATAGGCGGCGCGGCAGATGCGGTTGAGGGGAAAGCACAGCAAGGTCGAGGCGCCGGTCGCGGCGCCTCGGACGGATGAGGACGACGAGCGGCTCGGCCGGATCCTGGTCGGCGCCGGGCGCGTCCAGCCGTACCAACTGGACGCGGTGCGCACGCAGGAGGGCAGCTCACTCGCCACGAAGCTGATCGACGCCGGTCACATCTCCGACGATGTGTTGGCGAGCACGCTGGCCGAGCATCATCGCGTCGGTGTCGCGGACTTCCGGATCCTGACGCCGGACCCGGAGACCGTGGCGCTGCTCACCCGGGACCAGGCGAACACGCTCGAAGCACTCCCGGTCGCCGCGGACGATGACGGCGTCACCGTGGCCCTGCTGGACCCCTCGCCCGAACGCGTCCAGGCGCTGGCGGTTGTGATCGGTCGCTCTGTGCGGCCGCTCGTGGCCACCCGACGCGACCTCGAGCGCGGCATCGCGACCTCCTACCGAGCGACCCGCGAGGTCGGCACCCAGGTCCTTGCCTACGAGGCCCGTGACCTGCTGCGGCGTGAAGCGTCGGACATCGACACGATCAGCGTCAACGACGACGCACCGGTCGTCCGAGTCGTCCAGTCGATCATCACCCAGGCGCTGCGGGACCGTGCCTCCGACATCCACATCGAGCCCGCCGGCGAGAGAGTGCGGGTCCGCTACCGCATCGATGGCGCGCTCAGTGAGGTCCTCGATCTCCCTGCCTCGATCGGGCCGGCCCTCGTCAGCCGCGTGAAGATCCTGGCCGACATGAACATCGTCGAGCGCCGCCGACCCCAGGACGGCCAGATCAGCATGGACATCGACGACCGCGCCATCGACATCCGGGTCTCCACCACGGCAGTCGTTGGTGGCGAGAAGGTCGTGATGCGGGTTCTTGACAAGAGCCGTCCGCTCTTCAAGCTGGAACAACTCGGCATGCCGGCCGACACGGCGGCACGCTACTCGGCGCTGATCCACTCGCCGTACGGCATGGTGATCTGCGCCGGACCGACGGGTGGCGGAAAGACCACCACGCTCTACGCCTCACTGGGTGAGCTGAACAGCCCGGATCGCAACCTGATGACGATCGAGGACCCGGTCGAGTACACCTTTGCATCGATCAACCAGATCCAGATCAATGAAGCGGCCGGCATCACCTTCGCCGGCGGTTTGAAGTCCATCCTTCGCCAGGACCCCGACATCATTCTCGTGGGCGAGATCCGTGACGTGGACACGGCACGGATCGCAGTGCAGTCCGCGCTCACCGGTCACTTCGTGCTCTCGTCCTTGCACGCGACCGAGGCAGTCTCGGCGCTCTACCGCCTGCTCGACATGGGCATCGAGGCCTTCCTGATCGCGTCGTCGGTGACCGCTGTCGTCGCGCAACGCCTGGTCCGCCGGAGCTGCACCTCCTGTCTGGAGCCCTACCAGCCGTCCCCGGACGAGCTGGCCTTCCTGCAGATGTTCGGGGGCAAGGAGCCGATTGCCGGCTTCCAGCACGGCACCGGCTGCCACTTCTGCTCACACACCGGCTACCTGGAACGGATCGGCGTCTACGAGATGCTCGTCGTCACCGACGAGGTTCGTGAACTGATCGTCGACCGGGCTCCGCACGACCAGATGCGCAAGCTGGCCCGCAGCCAGGGCATGCGCACGCTGCAGGAGCAGGCAGCCCAACTGGTCACCCTCGGCACCACCACGGCGTCCGAAGTCATGCGTTCGATCTACGTCGCGGGAGTCTGAACATGCCCAAGTTTGCCTATGTCGGTGTCGACATCGAGGGCCAGAAGGTCAAGGGGACCGAGAAGGCTGGCAGCCGCAACGACGTGGAGGTCTCGCTCTACCAGCGCGACCTGCGCGACCTCAGGGTCACCGAGAAGAAGAGCGTGCTGCAGTACGAGATCTCAGGTCCCCGGATCAAGCGCGAGCACGTCATGCACCTGTCTCGCCAGATCGCGGCGTTCCTGAGGGCCGGGCTGCCGATCCTGGACGCGGTGAAGTCGATCGGTGCCGACAGTGAGAACTCCTCGGTGCGCCGGATGATGCACGACATCGAGGACGGCCTGCGCACGGGTGAGCGCTTCTCGGACACGCTGGAGCGCTACCCCAAGGTCTTCCCGGAGTTCTACCGTGGCATCATCCGCTCCGCCGAGCTGACCGGTGAGCTCGACACGGTGCTCAGTCGGCTCGCGTTGTACCTCGAGCGGGACCTCGAGACCCGCCGCAAGATCAAGTCGGCGCTCATCTACCCGATCGCGGTCGCGCTCATGTCTGTCTTCACCGTCGGGGTGCTGGCGGTCTACGTGCTGCCCAAGTTCGAGACCTTCTTCGCGGACTTCGACGCGAAGCTTCCCTGGACGACCCGAGTTCTGCTGGGCTTCACCGACTTCCTTGGCGCCTGGTGGTGGGCGATTGCTGCGGGGATCGGAGCCTGGGTGCTCCTGTTCGTCATCTCCCAGCAGTTCGAGCGTGGCAAGTACGTCTGGCATTCGTTCCTCCTCGGCGTGCCGGTGCTCGGCAGCACCATCCAGTACGCCCTGGTCGAGCGGTTCTGCCGCGTGATGGCCTCGATGGTCGGCGCCGGTGTCAACCTGCCGGAGGCGATCCGGGTCGCGACCGACTCACTGCGCAACCGGGTGTTCATCAAGCGGCTCAACGGGGTCACCGAGCAGATGCTCGAGGGCCAGGGCCTGGCCGCTCCGCTGGCTCGTACTCAGCTGTTCCCGGGAACCGCGACATCGATGCTCCGCGTCGGCGAGGAGACCGGCTCCATGGACACCCAGCTCGAGGTCACCGCGGACTACTTCGAGGACGAGCTGACCTACAAGATCGCCAAGCTGACGGCACTCTTCGAGCCGATCGTGATCCTGATCATGGGTGGCATCGTCGGATTCGTTGCCATCGCCCTCGTCCAGGCGATGTACGACATCTTCCAGCAGGTGGACATCTGATGCAGCGCACCGGGCAGCGACCGCGTGACGAGCAGGGCGAGACCCTGATCGAACTGGTGGTCGCTGTCGCCATCCTCGGGATCGCCGCGGTGGCGATCCTGAGCGGACTCATCCTGAGCGTCAAGGCGTCGACCCTGGGGAGCAACCAAGCCTCGGGCGGTGCCTACGTGCGGAGCTTCGCCGAGGCCATCCAGAACCACGTCGATGCCAGCGGCTACGCGACGTGTGCGAATGCCACGTCGACCTACCAGGGCGTCACGGTCACCAACCTGCCCAGCGGGTACACCAAGACGGTGGTCGCGGTGCAGTCATGGAACGGCAGCGCGTGGGGTGCCTGCACGGGTCTTGGCATCCAGCGGCTCAATCTGAGGGTCACCACTCCCGGTGACACTTCGCATGGTGCGTCGGAGACCCTCACCGTCATCCTGCGGCAGCCCTGCAACGGTGCTGCCACGACCTCGGCGAGCAACCCATGCGCATGACCTGGAAGCGGTCGCGCTGGCTGCGACGTGAAGACGGCTTCACCCTCGTCGAGATGGTGATCACCGTCTCGATCCTCGGGATCATTGCCGTGGTCCTGTTCGGCGTGGTCATCCAGTACCTCAAGGTCAGTGGAAACACGCGGGCACGACTGGGAGAGTCGACCGACCAGCAGTTCATCTCGACCTACTGGCAGGCGGACGTCAGCAGCCTGGGGCGGCGCTCCTTCACCCCGAGTGATGTCAGCAACCCGGTCCCGAGCTCACAATCGGTCTACGTCGGCGCGGCCGGGCCGGGCGGCTGCGGAAGCACGGTCGGAACGGTGGTCGTTGCCTTCGCCTGGACGGAGTTCACGGTCGGGTCGTCCGTCCCGGCCAACGCCTGGACCTCGACCGCGCAGGAGGTGGCCTACGTGCGGGTCGGCGGAAGTGCGCCGTACAAGCTCCAGCGCGTGCGTTGCAAGGCCGGCGTCGAGGCAGCGCCCCTGACGGTGGCCCACAACCTGACCGGGACCCCGACGGTCACGTGCGACTCCACCTGCACCGCCGCGTCGCCACCCAACCGGGTGTCGATGCAGTTCACCGTCCGGGACACCTCGGAGCCCACCAGCACCGGGTACACCACCACCGTGACCGCTGATCGGAGGCAGGGATGATCAAGCGCCTGCGGAAATTGCGTGAGGACTCCGGCATGATGCTGGTGGTCGCACTGCTCGTCATCACCACCATCGCTGTCGTCACCGGAGTGATGCTGTCCCACGGCTGGACGAACTTCCGGACCACGGTCGCGCTGCGCGGGGTCGCGGGAACCACCTACGCGGCCGACGCGGCAGCCAAGATCGCGATCAACAACCTCCGCCAGGGTGCCAATGCGCCCGGATGGACCGACCCCACGTTCCCCGGAGCGTGGGACAACTGGGTCTACACCAACAACGCCGACGGCACCGGCTGTTTCGGCGCGGTAGGGGAGAACCCGGACAACAATCTCGAACTGAACAACCTCTATCCGGCCGCGGGCGACCAGACCAGTGCCTCATCGGCGCGCGTGGAATGCTCCAGCGTTCCCGGGACCGGGATCTTCGGTGGTGGCAGTGGGGTCGGGATCGAGGATCCTGACCCGACTGATGCTTTCGCGCGCGCGCTGACCACTGTCGGCACCTCGGGCGCGTACCAGGGCATCACCGTCAACCCGCTCGGCACCGGTGGCGATGCGCCGCTTCCTGTCCGTGGTGGTGTCGCCTCGAAGTCCTTCATCACCGTCGAATCGGGATCACTGGTGACCGACGGCTACGTGAGGGCAGAAGGCGCCTGCAGCGGAGACATCGTCGCGGGTGTCGATGACAACGGGGTGGAGCAGCGGTTCTGCAACGCCGCAGGCACAGTGCCGGTTCCTGCTACGCCGACCTCCCCGTTGTCTTCGGTGCCGACCTATCGCGACGCCAGCAGCATGGGCTGCAACTTCCAGCCCGGCTTCTACAACAACGCGGCGGCACTGAGCGCTGCCGTCAACAACTGCGGCACGGCCTACTTCGCAAGCGGGCAGTACTACTTCGACTTCGTCGATGAGGAGCACTCCGGCAGCAACACGTGGAACATCACGACGACCGTCCTCGGTGGCGACATCACCTCGCCCTCGGATCCTTCGATCCCCGGCCGGTGTGTCAGCCCGATCAGCCGGAACTCCGGCAACGGAGTCCAGTTCGTCTTCGGCAACAACAGCCGGATCACGGTGAGCGACACAGCGCACGTCGAGCTGTGCGGCCCCACCAACGGCGGCGACGCGCCCATGACGCTCTACCAGCAGCAGTCGGGTTCGACGGCGAGCCCTGTCGTGGTTCCTGAAGCGAGTGCTGGCACCGTCGACCAGAAGACCGGAAACGGTGGCGGGTTCAAGTGGACCACTGGCGTCCCGACTCCTGCCGGAACGACCATCCGCAACGCGATCGCGTCGCCCGATGCGCTCAGCTACTCCTGGCTCGTCGCCGGCAACAACGACGACGTGGGCATGGACCTGCGCGACTTCCCGGGCCTGTCTGCCATTCCGGCCGGGTCTGACATCACCTCGGCACAGGTTCGGGTGAAGTACCGCAAGTCCAGCGCGCGAAACCTCACGGTCACCGTCAACGGCCAGACCCCGTCGAACGTGGCGATCAGCGCTCCGAGCCCGACGCCGACTCCGACCACCACCGAGTGGGGTTCGGCCGACATCGCGTCGCAGCTTCGCACCCAGCTCCAGGGTGGCTCGTTCAACGCCACTCGGCCGACCCTCGAGCTGCGACTTCTCGACGCGGCGGCGGCCGACACCCTGGTCATCGACGCAGTCACCCTGTCGGTGACCTACGTGCCGCCGACGCTCCGCGCCGCAACTGACAACATCATGTTCATCAATGCTCCGGCGGGTAACTTCCACGGCGAGTTCGTGATCCAGGGAGCCACCTTCGCACCGAACGGATTCGTCCGACTCGTTCCCGGTTCGTTCGACGATGCGCTGGTCGCGTTCCGCTGGGGCCTGGTCGCCCGGGGCGTCGACTTCAAGGCACAGCCGTCCCAGACGTTCGGGTACCCGCTGGTCTCGATCCCCGACGCAGGGGTCGGGCTCGGGAACAAGGTGACGGTGGTCGACCTCAAGGTCTACGTCTGTGTCCAGGCCGGGACCTGCGCCACTGGTGGCAAGCACGCCCTGACAGCGCGCGTGATGATCACCGATCCGCCGTACGACACTTCCGGTACCTTCGAGGGCATCCCCGAACCCGGTGTGCGACAGATCAAGGTTCTCAGTTGGGCGGAGCAGAACTGACCACGCAGGAGATCCTCAGCGTCTTCGTCCCAGTCTTCGCCGGCCTTCTCGGGTTGAATATCGGGTCGTTCCTCA
>NZ_JBMCZA010000217.1:120716-121250 GCF_048654705.1 Nocardioides sp. CPCC 206348 | reverse complement strand
CCGAGGCGTTCCTCGTGCGTTCCGGTGACCGGTGGGAGATCGGGTGCCGTGATCGTCGGGCATGGGTGCCCGACCTCAAGGGCGTGCACCTGCTGGCCACCCTGGTATCCGAGCCCGGGCGGGAGTTCCACGTGCTCGACCTGGCGGGGGCCGGGATCGTCGAAGCGGGCCTGCCGGTCCTGGACGACGAGGCCCGGGCGGCGTACCGCCGTCGGCTCGCCGACGTCGAGGACGACCTGGCGGAAGCCGAGCGTGACAACGACGAGGCGCGGCGGATCCTGGCGGAGCGCGACCGCGACTACCTGATGGCAGAGCTGTCGAGCGCGGTCGGGCTCGGCGGTCGGTCGCGGCGATCGGCGGGCACCGTGGAACGCGCCCGCACCAGCGTGACCCGCTCGTTGCGGTACGCCCTGGCCCGGATCAGCGAGCAATTGCCCGACCTGGGTGGCCATCTCGACGCGGCCGTGCGCACCGGCACCTGCTGCAGCTACCGCCCCGACCCGGTGACCCCGCTCGACTGGCGGGTCACGAACT
>NZ_JBMCZA010000217.1:114283-120706 GCF_048654705.1 Nocardioides sp. CPCC 206348 | reverse complement strand
CGCACCGGCACCTGCTGCAGCTACCGCCCCGACCCGGTCGCACCACTCGACTGGCGGGTCACCACCTGATCCTCAACAGAGACGCGCTCGGCGAAACTCAGTCGAAGACGTCGACGTGGACGTGGTCGCGGTGCTCCAGGATCTTGATGTCACCGGGCGAGTCGGGCGGGTCGTAGTCGCGCCAACCGTCCCGGCCGGCGGTCCAGATCCGGTCGTCGAAGATGACCGTGCGCACGTCGAGGCGTGCGGCGTTGGCCACCAGGTAGTGGGCCATCGCCCAGCCGCGGATGTTGTTCGCGTTGTTGATCGGTCGCACGAACACGTCGATCGCGCGACCTTCGTAGTGCGCGGATCCGTCGATGTGGCCGCTGTCGACGCCGTTGGGCGCGTAGCCGCCGAGCTTGAGGTTGCCGAACCGCTTCAGCAGTTCCTTGCGGGTGGTGTCGGCACGCTCGGTCAGGCCGTTCGGCATCAGCTCGTCGCTGACGGAAGGAGCGCCGCCGTCGAGGTCGCAGGTGAAGGTGGCGGGGGAGTAGCCGGCGAGGGCGGAGGCCAGGGCCCGGCCGTCGGCCTCGTGGTCGGCGTACGCGTCGGGGAAGGCGGACCGTTGGACCTTCTGCGCGGCGACCGTGATCTCCATGTCCTCGTAGCCGTCGATCTTGACCAGTGCGTCGTAGAACGCGTTGGTGGAGTAGATCGGGTCGAGGATCTGTTCGCGGGTGCCCCAGCCCTGCGACGGGCGCTGCTGGAACAGGCCGATCGAGTCGCGGTCGCCGTAGTCGATGTTGTCGAGCTTCGACTCCTGGTAGGCGGTGGCCAGCGCGATGGACGCTGCTCGCGCAGGCAGGCCCCGTCGTACGGCGATCGAGGCGATCAGGGACGCGTACTCGGCCTGCTCGGCGTCGATCTTGACGCTGTGCTGGTCGACCGTGACCTTGCAGTCACCGTCCGGTCCGCCGACCAGGTCGTCGGTCACCTTGAGGATGGCAATGCTCACGCCGGCGACGCTCGCCAGCACGGCGATGCCGACCACGACCGACGTTGCTCTGCGCTTCACGGCTCCCAGTCTGCGTGAGTGCTGGTGACGGACAGGCGTTGTCAGTTGGCGTGCAGGGCGGCGTTGAGGGCGATGCCCTCGCCCTGCCACGGCACGGCTTCGATGGCTCCGGTGACCGAGTTGCGGCGGAACAGCACGTTGCTGGCACCGGAGAGCTCCCGTGCCTTGATGACCCGCGCCTCCTTGCCGGGCTCGAGCACGGTGACCTTGGTGCCGGCGGTGACGTAGCAGCCCGCCTCGACGACACAGTCGTCGCCGAGCGAGATGCCGATGCCGGCGTTGGCGCCCAGCAGGCAGCGCTGACCGATCGAGACGACCTCCTTGCCGCCGCCCGACAGGGTGCCCATGATCGAGGCGCCGCCGCCCACGTCGGAGCCGTCACCGACGACGACGCCGGCGGAGATCCGGCCCTCGACCATCGACGTGCCGAGCGTGCCGGCGTTGAAGTTCACGAAGCCCTCGTGCATGACCGTGGTGCCCTCGGCCAGGTGAGCACCGAGCCGGACCCGGTCGGCGTCGGCGATCCGCACGCCACCGGGGATGACGTAGTCGACCAGGCGCGGGAACTTGTCGATGCCGAAGACGGTGACGTGCTTGCCGGCGGCCTGCAGGCGGGCGCGGGTGAGCTCGAAGCCCTCGATCGAGCAGGGGCCGGCGGAGGTCCACACGACGTTGGTCAGCAGGCCGAAGACGCCGTCGAGGTTCTGCCCGTGGGGCGCGACGAGGCGGTGCGAGAGCAGGTGCAGCCGCAGCCACACGTCGGCGGTGCTCGCGGGAGCCGTCGCCAGGTCGGCGATCTCGACGAGCTCGACCCTGCGGGTCACCCCGCGTGCCTCGTCGGAGCCCTCGAGGGCGGCCAGGTCGGCCGGCGACACGGCGTCAGCCGGCTTCTCGCCCAGTGCGGGACTCGGGAACCAGACGTCGAGAACGGTCTGGTCGGCGGCGTACGTCGTCAGGCCGAAGCCCCATGCGGCAGTCACGTGGAGGAATCCTATCCGTTGGCGAGGATCGCCAGCTGTCGGCTCTGCGCGATCAGCCGACCCTGGTCGTCCCAGAGCTCGACGTCCTCGTCGTGGTAGCCGGCGAGGACGTGGCGGGTGACGACGTGGCCCAGGGCCCACACCGTCTCGGGACGACGACGGAAGTGGACGGTGAGCTGGATGGTCGCGGACGCCAGGTGGCCGATCTCGGCGGTGACGGGCGGGAACGCATCAGTCATGGCGCCGGCGAGGAGGGCGTCGACAGGTCGTTCGTCGGTGGTGCGGATCCAGCAGAGCGACTCGGTCACGCCCGACGGCTTGCCGGTGAGCCAACCGGGCGGGTTGGGGGACCGGTAGATGTAGCGGTCGAGGATGGGAACCATGCCCGGCGCCATCAGGGCGGTCACGTCCGCGCAGTCCTCGGGAGCGGGTACGACGGGCGCCGCATGCGGCGCGTGCTCGAAGGTTCCAGCAACGTCCCAGTCGTGGGTGCTCACCACGGCGTGGGCGATCTCCTTGCCCTGCTGGACCAGTACGGCGTCGTACGTCGACACGCGACGTCCGGCGCGCACCTCGCGAACCGTGATGTCACCGGGGCCCGGGAGCCCCGGGCGGAAGAAGGTGATGGCGATGCTGAGTGCGTCGGGGTGGGCCGATTCCTGCAGCGCGGCGTGGAGCAGCAGCGCGAGGATGTAGCCGCCGTTGGGCGTCTGGTTGGCCGTGTTCCAGTCCGCCGTCAGCTGGACCCGGTGGACGCCGTCGGCAGTGCGCTCGGACGCGACCGCGTCGTCGAGGAGATGACTCACCCGGTCATTCTCCCGTGCGGCCGTCGATGCACTCGCGGAGGAGGTCGGCATGGCCGGTGTGGCGGGCGTACTCCTCGATCATGTGCACGAGGATGTCGCGCGCACTCGCCGTCTCGGTCCCGTCGCGGAACGTCACGACCGTGGCAAGGTCGGCGTCGGTCTGCCGGTCCGCCCATTCGTCGGCGAGCGCGACCTGCTCGCGCCAGGCAACGAACGCCTTGTCGACGTCGGCCTGGGTGGCGTCCCGCTCGGTGATGGCAGCGAAGCCGGCGTCACCGTCGTCGTCGTGCAGGCGGGGGCCGGGTGCACCCTGCAACGCCATCTGGAACCAGAAGTGCTCCACCCGCGCCAGGTGGCGGAGCAGGCCGAGCAGGCTGAGGTTGCTCGGGGGCACGGAGCGGCGAGCGAGCTCACCGGGGGCGAGGTCCTCGAGCTTTCGGCTGAACATCTTGCGGTACTCGCCGAGGTAGTCGCGGTAGTTGGCCAGTTCGCCGGCGGCAGCATCAGACATGCGCCCACCGTAGGAGGTCCGCGCAATCCCATTTTCCCAAGGACCCCCGGCCGCCGTACGCTGGGGGCACCAGCGTTTGAGCCGTCATCAGCGGCGAGCTCCGGGAAGAAAGCCGCAAGGCAAGTAGAACCCGGCGGGTAGGCCCGTCACAGCATTGAATGAGAGGTCCCGCAAGGGGCAAGCAGGGTGGTACCGCGGTCCTGACGGATCGTCCCTGGGTTTCGACAAGCTCTACCAACGAAATCCGCAGACGACGCAGGAGACCGAAGCCAGATGACCTATCCGAAGGTCACCACCGACCCGACCGCCGACCCGAACAACGGGCAGGGTGCCGTTCCCGGCTCCCCGAAGTTCCCCGCCATCGAGGAGGGGGTCCTGGCCTACTGGGCCGAGGACGACACGTTCCGGGCGTCGGTCGAGCAGCGCGACCCGGGCGCCTCCGGCGAGAACGAGTTCGTCTTCTACGACGGCCCGCCGTTCGCCAACGGTCTCCCGCACTACGGCCACCTGCTCACCGGCTACGTCAAGGACATCGTTCCGCGCTACCAGACGATGCGCGGCAAGCGGGTCGAGCGCCGCTTCGGCTGGGACACCCACGGCCTGCCCGCCGAGCTCGAGGCGATGCGCCTCAACGGCATCAAGACCACCGACGAGATCGTCGAGATGGGCATCGACAAGTTCAACGACGCCTGTCGCGCCTCGGTGCTCAAGTACTCCGGCGAGTGGCGCGAGTACGTCACCCGCCAGGCGCGCTGGGTCGACTTCGACAACGACTACAAGACGATGAACCCCGAGTTCATGGAGTCGGTCCTGTGGGCCTTCAAGGGCCTGTTCGACAAGGGCCTCGTCTACGAGGGCTTCCGGATCCTGCCGTACTGCTGGAACGACGAGACCCCGCTCTCCAACCACGAGCTGCGGATGGACGACGACGTCTACCAGGACCGCCAGGACCCCGCCCTCACCGTCGGGTTCCGCCTCGACTCCGGCGAGCTCGCGCTGGTCTGGACCACGACGCCGTGGACCCTGCCGTCCAACATGGGTATCGCCGTCGGCCCGTCGATCGAGTACGTCGTCGTCGAGTCCGACCTGCCCACCGGCTCCGCGGAGCGGTACCTCCTGGCCAAGGCCCGGCTGGCGTCGTACGCGAAGGAGCTGGGGGAGGAGCCGAACGTCGTCGAGACGCTGACCGGCGCCGACCTCGCGGGTCGCAGCTACACGCCGCCGTTCACCTACTACGCCGGCGCCGACAACGCACACCGCGTGCTGGTTGCCGACTTCGTGACCGTCGAGGACGGCACCGGGCTGGTGCACCTCGCGCCCGGCTTCGGTGAGGACGACAAGGCGATCCTCGACGCGGCAGGTGTCGAGACCGTCGTACCCGTCGGCAAGGACGGGCGCTTCACGTTCCCGGTGACCGACTACGAAGGCATGCAGGTCTTCGACGCGAACCCGCACATCATCGGTGACCTCAAGGCCGCGACCGCCTCGGTCAGCCCGGGCACGGTGCTGCTGCGCCGCGAGTCCTACAACCACTCCTACCCGCACTGCTGGCGCTGCCGCGAACCCCTGATCTACATGGCCGTCTCGTCGTGGTTCGTCGAGGTCACCAAGATCAAGGACCGGATGGGGGAGCTCAACCAGGACATCCGCTGGACCCCCGAGCACATCAAGGACGGCCAGTTCGGTCGCTGGCTCGAGAACGCCCGCGACTGGTCGATCACCCGCAACCGCTTCTGGGGCAGCCCGGTCCCGGTGTGGAAGAGCGACGACCCCACGTACCCGCGGATCGACGTCTACGGCTCCTTCGACGAGATCGAGCGCGACTTCGGCCGCCTGCCGGTCAACGCCCAGGGCCTGCGCGACCTCCACCGCCCGTGGATCGACGACCTGACCCGACCCAACCCCGACGACCCGACCGGCAGGTCGACGATGCGTCGCGTCTCCGACGTGCTCGACGTGTGGTTCGACTCGGGCTCGATGAGCTTCGCCCAGGTGCACTACCCGTTCGAGAACACCGACTGGTTCGAGCAGCACTTCCCGGCGGACTTCATCGTCGAGTACATCGGCCAGACCCGCGGCTGGTTCTACACGCTGCACATCCTGGCGACGGCGCTCTTCGACAAGCCGGCGTTCTCGTCGTGCATCAGCCACGGCATCGTGCTGGGCTCCGACGGCAACAAGATGTCGAAGTCGCTGCGCAACTACCCCGACGTGTCCGAGGTCTTCGACCGCGACGGCGCCGACGCGATGCGCTGGTTCCTCATGGCCAGCCCGATCCTGCGCGGTGGCAACCTCGTGGTGACCGAGCAGGGCATCCGCGAGGCCGTGCGCCAGGTGATGATCCCGCTGTGGAACACGTGGTACTTCTTCGCGCTCTACGCCAACGCCGAGCACTACGACGCCCAGGGCTCGACGGACTCGAGCGACCCGCTCGACCGCTACCTGCTCGCCAAGACCAGGCAGTACGTCGACAAGCTGACCGCCGAGCTCGACGAGTACGCGATCGCGGATGCCTGCGAGACCACGCGTGCGTTCTTCGACGTGCTGACCAACTGGTACGTCCGCCGCTCCCGCGAGCGGTTCTGGGAGGGCAAGCCGGAAGCGTTCGAGACGCTGGCCGCGGTGCTCGACGTCGTGTGCCGGGCCATCGCCCCGCTGCTGCCGTTGACCACCGAGGAGATCTGGCGCGGCCTGACCGGCGAGCGCTCGGTGCACCTGGCCGACTGGCCCGACGTGTCGGCGCTGCCGGCCGATGACGCGCTCGTCGCTGCGATGGACCAGGTCCGCGAGGTCTGCTCGGCGACGTCCGCACTGCGCAAGGCCGCCCGGCTGCGCAACCGGCTGCCGCTGGCCCAGCTCACCGTCGTGGTGGCCGACCCGACCGCACTCGAGCCGTTCAGCGAGATCATCGCCGACGAGCTCAACGTGAAGTCGGTGCGCCTGGTGGCCGCCGACTCCGACGAGGCCGAGGGCTACGGCGTGGAGCAGAAGCTCACCGTCAACGCTCGTGCGGCCGGTCCGCGCCTCGGCAAGGACGTCCAGCTCGCCATCAAGGGCTCGAAGACGGGC
>NZ_JBMCZA010000217.1:113923-114209 GCF_048654705.1 Nocardioides sp. CPCC 206348 | reverse complement strand
GGCATGCTGCCGACCGGCGGCTTCGTCGTCCTCGACACCGTCGTGACGCCCGAGCTCGCCGAGGAGGGCCTCGCCCGTGACCTCGTCCGTGCGGTCCAGCAGGCCCGCAAGGACGGCGGCCTCGACGTGACCGACCGGATCGAGCTCGTCGTGTCCGGTTCGGCGGCGGTCCTGGCGGCAGCCACCACGCACGAGGCGCTGATCGCGGGGGAGACCCTCGCGACGTCGTACACCGTCAGCGCCGGGGCGGACGCCGAGGGCGCCACCGCGGTCGTCGTGGGTGACG
>NZ_JBMCZA010000217.1:101358-113884 GCF_048654705.1 Nocardioides sp. CPCC 206348 | reverse complement strand
CCCGCGTCAGAACGGCTGCGGGCCGCCGTGTCGACGCGGCGGCGGGGGCGGCGGCACGTACGGGTCCTGCCAGCCGAGCTCGGCGCCTTCCAGCTCCTTGTAGTTGGCGCCGAGCTTGTCCTTCGCCCAGCCGTCGCTGTCGCGGAAGTACCCCGCTGCCTCCGCCAGTGACTCACCGGCCCGGACGACCTCGGCGCCGGTGTCGTTGAGCAGAGGCGTGATCTGGTAGGCGAGGTCGCGCCACGCGAAGTAGCAGCCGTAGCTGCCGAGCCCGACGATGCCGGTGCGGATCCAGGCGTTGATCTGGTTGCTGCTCTCGACCTGGTCGGCAGCCTGGAGGAAGGCCCGTGCCACGGTCGGCATGGACTCGTAGCCGATGTGCTCCAGCGTGGAGTACTGCACGTTGATCGTGTCGCCTAGCGGCGCTTCCCCCTGGCCGGGGTGGACGTGGAAGTTCAGGCGGTTCACCGGGTCGTTGACGGCGGCAAGCATGCTCTCGAGCACCATCTGCAGGCCCCGGTCCTGCGCCTCGGCCTTCTCGGTGAGGGTGGTGAAGCCCTTCTTGAAGTCGTTGTAGACGTCGTTGGGCGAGGAACCGCTGTAGGGCAGCTTCGACTCCGTCGGCTTCGGGAGCAGGCCCAGCGCCGTGCTGAGGAAGGAGGTGCCGGCACTCAGCCCCCCGATCGCCGCTGTACCGACACCGGGTCCGATGAAGACCCCCAGCACGCCCGCCGTGGCGTTGGCGACCGTCAGCACGGTCTGGATGGTCTGGAGGTTCGAATAGTCCTTGCGGGTCTGCCGGAACGCCTCCTTCGCGTTGCCGACGAGGTTCGCGACGTCTTCACGGGAGGTCTCGAACAGCTTCTGCGTGCCCGTGATCGCCACCCCCAGCGCGGCCACCGCCTCGCACTGGCCGTCGAGAACCGTCTCCAGGCGCTCGGGTCCGTAGTTGGTGTAGAACGCGCTGATGGTCTGGCCGCCCTGGTCCGGGCTCGGGATGAACTTGCGGATGTAGCCGATCGCCTCCAGGTCCGGGTTCCCGAACTGCGATCCGCCGTTGCCGGTGCCGCCCGCCAGCTTCTGCACGCCCAGCAGGCACTGCGCCTTGGCGTCGTCGAGGACCGAGGGCTTCGGTACGCCGTCCCAGCCGGACACGGCCTGGTCGAGCTTGCTGCGCCAGCCCGACACCATGCCGGCGTACTCGGCAGCGAGCGAGGGGAACGGCTCGGTCGGGCTGGTCGCTCCGATGTTGTAGCCACCGAGCGTGGCGCGACCGTCGAAGTAGACGGTCTGCACGCTGGAGCTCTCGCCGTAGTTCTCGGTCTTGACGACGTAGTCCTTGCCGTTGTCGTAGTCCCAGCCGTCCCGCCGGGTGAGGTCGGCGAAGGCGGCCTCGCGGGCCGCGTCGTCGAGAAGTGAATCGAGTTGTTCGTAGTCGAAGGCCATCCTGCTTCTCCCGAGATCGACAAACCTGTTCTGGTGACCCTTCCGGGATACCCCGCGCAGATTTTCGCGAAACCATCGGTGAAGCCGGGCCCGGATGGGTGGGTGCCGTGGGCCGGCCTGCTTGACTGGTCAGGTGAGTCCGCCGCACCCCCTCGACCTGTCCGCCGATGTCGTCTCCCTGACCCGGGCGCTGGTCGACATCGAGTCGGTCAGCCGCAACGAGCAGGCGATCGCCGACACCGTTGAGGCGGCGCTCGTGGCACTGCCGCACCTCGCGGTCAGCCGGCACGGCAACACCCTCGTCGCGCGCACCGAGCTGGGTCGGGCGTCGCGGGTCGTCATCGCGGGCCACCTCGACACGGTGCCCCTCAACGACAACCTGCCGAGCCGCCTCGAGGACGGCCTCCTGCACGGCCTGGGCACCTGCGACATGAAGGGTGGCGACGCGGTCATCCTGCGTCTCGCCGCGACGGTGCCCGAGCCGGTGCACGACGTGACCTTCGTGCTCTACGACTGCGAGGAGATCGACTCCGCACTCAACGGACTGCGCCTGCTCAGCGAGTCGGACCCGGCGTTGCTGGAAGCGGACTTCGCGATCCTGATGGAGCCGTCGAACGCCGTGGTCGAGGCCGGGTGCCAGGGCACCCTGCGCGTCGATGTCCGCACGCGCGGCGAGCGGGCCCATTCCGCCCGCAGCTGGAAGGGCGTCAACGCGATCCACGCAGCGGCCGCCGTACTCACCCGCTTGAACGAGTACGACGCCCGGCGGCCCGTGATCGACGGGCTGGAGTACCACGAGGGGCTCAACGCGGTGGGGATCAGCGGTGGCGTCGCCGGCAACGTCATTCCCGACGAATGCGTCGTCACCGTGAACTTCCGGTTCGCGCCCGACCGTTCGGAGGCCGAGGCCCTTGCGTTCGTGCGGGAGTTCTTCGACGGCTTCGACATCACCTTGACCGACTCCGCGCCCGGGGCGCTGCCGGGGCTCGAACAGCCTGCGGCGCGGGCCTTCGTGGACGCAGTCGGTGGCGTGGTCAACCCGAAGTTCGGGTGGACCGACGTGGCCCGGTTCACCGCGCTGGGGGTGCCGGCCGTCAACTACGGACCGGGCGACCCCCTCCTCGCGCACAAGCAGGAGGAGTTCGTGGAGGTGGCGCAGATCGAGCAGTGCGAACAGCAGTTGCGGCAGTGGCTACTCGGACACCCGACGCGGGAGGATCAACCATGACGAGGCGAAACGGACCAGGACCGCGGCCGAGCAAGGGTCGTCCTGAGGGCTCCACGACCGACCAGCGACTGCTGGACAGCCGTGGCGACGGCGGCTGGGTGCACACCGACACGTGGCGGGTGCTGAAGATCCAGGCGGAGTTCGTCGAGGGCTTCAACGACCTCGCCGAGCTCGGTCCGGCGATCTCGGTCTTCGGTTCGGCGCGCATCACCCCGACGCACCCCGCCTATGACATCGGCGTGCGGGTCGGCGCGGGGCTGGCCAAGGCCGGCTTCGCTGTCATCACCGGCGGTGGCCCCGGCGCGATGGAGGCCGCCAACAAGGGTGCGATGGAGGCCGGCGGCGAGAGCGTGGGCCTCGGCATCGAGCTCCCGTGGGAGGCCAAGCTCAACGACTACGTGGCCTTCGGGCTGAACTTCCGGTACTTCTTCGTCCGCAAGATGATGTTCGTGAAGTACTCGCAGGGCTACGTCGTCCTGCCGGGCGGCATCGGCACCCTGGACGAGCTCTTCGAGGCGATGACGCTGTCGCAGACCCTCAAGATCACCCAGTTCCCGATCGTCCTGATGGGTGTGGAGTACTGGCAGGGCCTGATCGACTGGATGCAGGGCTCCATGCTGGCGGACGCCCGCATCAAGCAGACCGACATCGACATGCTGACGCTGACCGATGACGTCGACGAGGCCGTCGCGCTGATGGTCGCCGCCCGCGAGCGGCACGCGTGAGGAGGCGCCGCACATGTCCCATCCGATGATGTGGGTCTTCGCCGTCCTCATCGTGCTCGCCATGGGCGGAGTGGCGATGCTGGCCGCCGGACACGGCGAGCCGATGGCCCCGGCATACGACGACCGCCCCGATGCGCTGGTCCCTGCCGATCGCAGGATCGAGGCCGGCGATCTCCGCAAGATCCGTTTCTCGCTGGCTTTCCGCGGTTATCGAATGTCGGAGGTCGACGCGCTGCTCACCCGGATGGCGGCGGAGATGGAGCCGCGCGCAAAGGTCAGGACCCCCGATTATTGGGGGCATTCGACCGCCGAGAAGTCCGACGACGCCACCGGCGACCCTTCGGACTGAACGCCCGCCCCTGAGGCGACACCGACCCGTGGCTGCGCGGTTTGTGTGGCATGGGCGATAATGGTGCAGCGCACAAGTCGGGTGCACAGGGCGCACGACAAACTCGCAGAAGTTAGTGGAAGAGGGGTGCCGCATGGCGGCAATGAAGCCTCGGACCGGCGACGGTCCGCTCGAGGTCACCAAGGAGGGGCGCGGCATCGTGATGCGCGTTCCGCTCGAGGGCGGTGGCCGACTCGTGGTCGAGCTCAACGCCGAGGAGGCCTCTGCGCTCGGCGACGCGCTCAAGACTGTGGTCGGGTGACCCCACCCGCTGCTTCCAGCACCCGGGAACCGGCCCTTCCGGGTCAGGTCTCACCTCCGGAGTTCGCGCTCAGCGAGCTCCTGCCCGGCGCCATCATCGGCGTCGATGTCGTCGCGCTCCCGGTGCTGCCGGGTGACGCCGAGGTGCCCTTCCTGCTGGGGCCGGGGGCAGCGGAACTCGCCGACGAGCTCGATCTCGACCTCGTCGGCATCGGCGAGGTCCACGGACTGACCGGAGCGACCGCCGAGGTCGCCACCGTCCCGGTCCCCGGCGGTACGACGACCAATCCCGACCTGCGCCTGGTGGTCCTGGTCGGCGTCGGTGCCGGCCGGCCGATCGACCTGCGCCGCGCGGGCGCCGCGCTGGCGCGTGCGACCTTCGACCGCGACGCCGTCGCCACCTCGATCCCGGTCGTTGCCGACGCCGAGCTGTCCGACGTCCATGCGTCGGTCGAGGCCTTCGTGGTCGGCACCATGCTGGGGAGCTTCGTCTTCCACTGGCGTTCCCAGGGACCCGAGCGGCTGCCGGTGCGCCGCGTCGTCGTCGCGGGCCCGGAGATCGCCGGTGACCGGGCGGTGCTGGAGCGCGCGGTCGCGCTCGGCGGTGCCGGATGGCGCTCGCGGCTGCTGGCGACCGTGCCGGCCAACCTGAAGAACCCCGCCTGGCTGGCCACGCAGGCCGAGCAGATCGCGGCCGCCGCCGGGCTCGACCTGCAGGTCTGGGACGAGCAGGACCTCGCCAGCGAGGGATTCGGCGGCATCCTTGCCGTCGGCGCCGCGTCGGCATCCCCGCCGCGACTGATCCGGCTGGACTACACGCCCCGCGGTGTCAGCGCCCGCGCAGCGAAGAAGCTTCCCCTCGTGGTGCTCGTCGGCAAGGGCATCACGTTCGACACCGGCGGCCTCTCGATCAAGCCGGCCGCCTCCATGGCGTCGATGAAGCGCGACATGACGGGCGGCGGCGTCGTCCTGGCCACCATGGCCGCGCTGGCCGACGTCGACTGCCCGGTGCGCGTCATCGGCCTGGTCGCGGCCGCCGAGAACGCCATCTCCGGCAGCGCGCTGCGTCCGGGTGACGTCATCCGGCACTGGGGTGGGCGCACCACCGAGGTCGGCAACACCGACGCCGAGGGCCGGTTGGTCCTGGCCGACACCCTCGCCTACGCCGTCACCGAGCTGGCCCCTGATCTCATCCTCGACATCGCGACCCTCACCGGAGCCGTGAAGGTCGCGCTCGGCCAGCAGGTGGCCGGCCTGTTCGCGACCGACGACGCGCTCGCCGCTGCATTGACCGCCGCCGGTGAACAGTCGGGCGAGCCGCTGTGGCGCTTCCCCCTCTACGACGGCTACGAGGACAAGCTGGCGTCGAAGATCGCCGACGCGAGCAATGACCCCGGGGGAGCCGGCGCGATCACCGCAGCCCTCTTCCTGCGCCACTTCGTGGGCGACGTCCCGTGGGCACACCTCGACATCGCCTCGGTGGGCGACGTGGAGAAGGAGTGGCACGAGTGGACGGTCGGGCCCTCAGGCTTCGGAGCGCGCTTGCTGCTGACCTGGCTCGGCTCGACGGAGCCGCTGGACGGAATCGTCGCCGACTCCTAGACGGGCTCGGCCCCAGTGGTCAGTCCGTTTCCGGGATCCATTCCTTCTTGGCCAGCAACAGGCCGTCGCCGACCGGCAGCAACACGGGCACGAGGCCCTCGGTCGCTGCGACCTGCTGGACGAGGTCCCGGATCGCGACGGTCTCGTCGTCGCGTACGGCCGGGTCCGCGACCTTGCCGTGCCACAGGGCGTTGTCGAACGCGACCACGCCGCCGGGACGGAGCAGGCGCAGCGCCTCGGTGAGGTAGGCGCCGTACTCACGCTTGTCGCCGTCGGCGAAGACCAGGTCGTAGTGGCCGTCGGTGAGGCGGGGGAGGACGTCGAGCGCGGAGCCGGCGATGGTGCGGGCCCGGTTGGGGGCCACGCCGGCGTCCTTGAAGGACTCGCGCGCGAGGCGCTGGTGCTCGGCCTCGACGTCGACGGTGGTCAGGACGCCGTCCGAGCGCATCCCGCGCAGCAGCCAGACGCCGGAGACGCCGGTGCCGGTGCCGATCTCGACCACGGCGCGCGCTTCGAGCACGGAGGCGAGGAAGCACAGGGCCGCGCCGCCGCCGGAGCCGATCGGGGTCACGCCGACCTCTTCGGACCGTGCGCGGGCAGCGGCCAGTACGTCGTCCTCGACGACGTAGGTGTCGGCGTACGTCCAGCTGGATGCGTTGATCGGTGTCGGAGCCACGGTTCTCACCCTAAGGCTCACGGCGGCGCAGGCGGCGGACCCGCCGCCGGGAACACAGGATCCTCTCCGATCGTTGTGGCCAATGTTGGGGGAGTTCACAGGGAACGCTCAGGACCCGGCTCTACGGTGAGAGGACCAGACCACGTTGGTACTGACGCAGCGGAAGAAGGCCACGATGAAGGAGCCCGTCGATCCCCAGGTCCCCGAACAGGACCTGAACTGGGAATCGATCGTCGAGCAGCACTCCGATCGCGTCTACCGCCTTGCGCTCCGTCTGACCGGCAACCGCCACGACGCCGAGGACCTCACGCAGGAAGTGTTCGTGCGGGTGTTCCGTTCGCTGCACACCTACACGCCCGGCACGTTCGAGGGCTGGCTGCACCGGATCACCACCAACCTCTTCCTCGACACGGCCCGCCGCAAGCAGCGGATCCGGTTCGACACGCTGTCCGACGAGCGTGCCTCCCGGCTCGCGAGCGCTTCCCCCGCGCCCGAGATCGCGTACGCCGACCTGAACTTCGAGGACGACGTCGAGGCTGCCCTGGCGTCCCTGCCGCCGGACTTCCGTGCCGCGGTCGTCCTCTGCGACATCGAGGGCCTCAGCTACGAGGAGATCGCCGACATCCTCGGTGCCAAGCTCGGCACCGTCCGTTCGCGCATCCACCGCGGTCGTGCACTGCTCCGCAATGCCCTCGCGCACCGGGCTCCGCAGGGCGACCGCACCCGCTACCTCGGCCCCGCCACCGTTTCCCTCGCCGGTGGAGCGGCCGGATGATCGGTCACCTCGGCAACCGCGTCAGTGCCCTGCTCGACGGACAGCTCTCCGCGAAGGACACCGAGGAGGCGTGGGCACACGTCTACTCCTGTCACGCGTGCCGCGACCTGGTCGAGCGGGAGGGCTGGGTGAAGACGCGCCTGGCCGGCCTGTGCGGCGGCGAGCGGTTGGCGCCGTCGGACCTCAAGGGTTCGCTGCTCAGCATGCCGCCGGGTGACGCCCTGCTCGCCGGCGGTGGTCACGGCCAGCGCCGCGGCGCGGGCGTCGCGATGATCGGGGGCGGCGCACTGGGCGCAGCGATGCTGGGTGTCCTGGCGTTCGGGCTCAACCCGGGTGGCGTGCCGCCGACCGATCGTCGGCCCCCGACCACCCAGATCGACTCCGTCCTGCCGTCGACTCCCACCCCGACGCCCGCCACGACGCCGGTCGCCGGCAACGGCGCGTCCACGGTCTCGACCACCCTGACGACCGTGCTGCGCATGCCCGTGCGCGGGATGCTGCCGTAACCCGCATCCGGTCCCGGCTGGGTGGATCAGACATGATGACGACGTGAACGACGCGCACGACGAGTACGACGCCGACCGGGAACCCACCGAGCCGATCGAGGGGACCGAAGTGGTCCCCCCTGGCCCCGTGGGCGAGGAGGCCCCTGTCGAGACCGCTCCGCAGTGGGCGCCGCCGGCGCCGGGTGCCCAGCCCGTTCCCCCGGCCGTCCGCCCTGAATCGGCCCCGGAGCCGACGCTCCCGATGCCGACGCTCGCTCCGTCGTTGATGCCTCCCGCTCCGGCCGCCCCGCCGACGCCCGCTGACCTGTCGGTCCGGCGCCCGGTCCTGCCGACCCCTCACGTCGAGCGTGGCTCCGGCCCCTCGCGCCGCATCTGGCCCGCCGTGGCCCTGCTGTCCCTCGTGGTCGGTCTCGGCGGTGGGTTCCTCGGTGCCCTCGCCTACGACAAGGTCTCCGATGACGACGCGGGCACCGGTTTCGCCGACGGCGGGCTGTCCGACGTCGACCTCGAGGAGCTGCCGCCGCTCGAGGCGCCCGGATCGATCGCCGCCGTGGCGCAGGCCGTGCTCCCCAGCACCGTCCAGATCCTCGCCGAGTACGACGGCCAGGCGGCCGGTGCGACCGGCTCCGGCTGGGTGATGGACGGCAACGGTCACATCATCACCAACAACCACGTCGTGGCATCCGCCGCGAAGAGCAAGGGCCCGATCGTGGTCGTCGACCACGACCGCAACCGCTACGAAGCCACCGTGGTCGGGCTCAGCCCGGTCTACGACCTGGCGGTCCTGTCGGTGAAGGACTTCAAGGACCTGGTCCCCGCGAAGCTCGGCTACTCGAAGAAGCTGCGGGTCGGTGAGCCGGTGGTGGCCATCGGATCGCCCCTCAGCCTCCCGGACACGGTCACCTCCGGCATCGTGAGCTACCTGCAGCGCCCGGTGACGACCGGTTCGTCGGCCGACGACTCGTCGTACATCAACGCGGTGCAGACGGACGCAGCGATCAACCCGGGCAACTCGGGTGGCCCACTGGTCAACATGCAGGGCGAGGTGATCGGCGTGAACTCGGCGATCGCCACGGCAGGTGGCGGCTCGATCGACTCCGACGCCGGCAACATCGGGGTCGGCTTCGCGATCCCCGTCGAGCAGGTGCGCGTCACCGCCGACCAGATCCTCAAGACCGGCAAGGCGCAGTACCCCGTGATCGGCGCCAAGGTGAAGACGGGCGGCATCCCCACCGGCGACGGCGCCGTGCTCGACGAGATCCTGGCCAAGAGCCCGGCCAAGGACGCCGGCCTGCGCAAGGGTGACCTGATCACCCACATCAACGGCGCCCGGGTCAGCGACGGCATCGCGCTCATCGTCGCCATCCGCAGCTACCAGCCCGGACAGACCATCGAGTTCACCGTCAAGCGCGGCAACAACGACCGGAAGGTGAAGGTCGTCCTCGACGGCGAGGACGGCTGAGCGCCGCCCGAGGTCAGTCGGCGTCGGAGTCCACGAAGGGGTGCTCGGCGACGTACTTCTCGGCTGACCTGTACTGCTCCGCGATGTACTCCTCGAGGCGCGAGCCCTCGACACGCCACTGGCCGCGGCCGCCGATCTTGATCGCGGGCAGGTCGCCGCGACGCACGAGGGCGTAGACCTGTGCGCTGGAGGTGTTGAGCACCTCAGCGACGTCGGCGAGCGTGAGGAATCGTGGGGTACCGCTCATGGCTCCATCGTTGCACTCCGCCCGGTCGGCTGCACCGGCGGCGCGGCGGGCTGTGGACGACCAGGTGACGTTCGGCGCCCCGCACTGCATGATGTTCGCGTGTCCAGAGATCTCGGGATTTCTCCGGGCGCGCCCGTACCGCCGCAGGCCACCCGCGTGGCACGGCCGGGCTGGCGTGACCCCAGGTTGTGGATCGGCGTTGCGCTGGTCACCGGTTCGGTCGTCCTCGGAGCGCGGCTGCTCGCCGCTGCCGACGACACGGTGCAGGTCTGGGCGCTGGCCCACGACCGTGGCAGCGGGTCGCCGGTCGTGAGCGAGGACCTGCAGGTGGAGCGGATCCGCTTCACGGACGACTCCGCGTTGGGGCGCTACTTCCCGGCCGACGAACCCGTGCCCGCTGACCTGGTCCTGACCCGCGCGGTGGGCGCCGGGGAGCTGCTGGCCCGATCCGCGGTCGGGGAGTCCGACGCCGACGAGGTGCTGCGGGTGCCGCTCGAGGTCGACCCGAACCGGGTGCCGCCCGATGTCGACACCGGATCGGTCGTCGACGTGTGGGTGAGCGACGGAGCCGGGCTCGCCAAGGGAGCCCGCTCCGAGGACCTCGAGGCCGACGGGCCCGCCCTCAGCGAGGTGACCGTCGTGGCGGCGCCGGAGTACGACGACACGTTCGCGGTCACGGGTGCGCGCCAGCTGGTCGTGGCGGTCGACGATCCGCGAGCCGCGGAGTTCGAACGCCTGCTCAGCTCCCTCCAGGACCCGGTCATCCGGATCCTGCAACGGTCCTGAGGCCGCGATGATCGTCGTACTGCTGGTGTCGAGCGGCGCTGCGTGGGAGTCGCGTGGCCTCGCCGCGCTCCAGGACCATCCGGGGACCGTCGTGCTCAAGCGCTGCGTGGACGTGGACGACCTGCTCGCCGCGGCCAGCACCGGCCAGGCCGAGGTCGCCGTCCTCGGTGTCGACCTGCCCGGGCTGGACCAGGGTGTCGTCGACGACCTGACCCGGTACGGCGTCCGCGTGGTCGGGATCGCGACCGGACCGGACGTCACCCAGCCCCGGGCCGCACGGATCGGGATCACGACGCTGCTCGATGCGGCCCGGATCGACGAGCTCGGTGCGCTCGTGACGGCGCTGCCTGCCGACGCGACGTTGCCGGCAGCGTCGGTGCCGTTGCCGGGTGAGGACCCCGCGCCCACGCTCGACGGCGCCCTCGCCGGCCGCGTGATCGCTGTCTGGGGACCCGGCGGCGCCCCGGGCCGAACCATGCTGGCGTCGGGTGTCGCCGCAGAGCTGGCCCGTCGCGGGCTCTCCACGCTGCTCGTCGACGCCGACCCCTACGGCGGAGCCGTGGCCCAACAGCTCGGGATCCTGGACGAGGTGTCGGGGCTGCTCGCTGCCGCCCGGCTCGTCGCGTCCGGAACGCTGGAGCAGCGCTTCGTCTCCGTGCAGCGCCGCCTGTCCGACCAGCTGCGCGTCATCACCGGGCTCCCGCGTGCCGACCGCTGGGTGGAGGTCCGGCCGGGATCGCTGACGGAGATCGTGGAGGCGGCGCGTCGCGGCGGCCAGGTGGTCATCGACACCGGCTTCAGCATCGAGCACGACACGGCCAGCGACCTGGGCCGGCCCGGGCGCAACGACCTGACCCGCGAAGCGCTCGAGATCGCCGACGAGGTCCTGCTGGTCGGCTCGGCCGACCCGGTCGGCCTGGCCCGGCTGGCGCGGGCGATGACCGAGCTCAACGAGCTCCTCGTCAACCCGCCGGTGCGGATCGTCGTCAACCGGATGCGACCGACGCTGGGCTGGCGCGAGCCGGACGTCGTGGCGATGCTGAACGGGTTCGGAACCAGCCTCGGGGTTCACTTCCTGCCCGACGACCAGCCGGCCGTCGACAAGGCCCTGGTGGCCGGGCGGCTCCTGGTCGAGTCCGGCGACTCGGCGCTGACCCGCGCGATCGGCGCGCTGCTGGACGCGATGGCCAGCACGCGAACGCGTGGCCTTGCGGGTCGTCCGGCAAGATAGGGGCCGTGTTGACCGTCCTCCGTACCCCGCGCACCCGCGTGGCCGTACCGGCGACGATCGGCAGCCTCGAGAGCGTCGCGGCGCTCGCCTTGGCGCACATGGCGGCCGGGGGAGAGGTGCCGGGGGCACTCTGGCTGACCGCCTTCGGCGGTCTCGTGTACGCCGCCAGCGTGGTCGTGCTGCGCCGCAGGGCCGGGATCCGCGTGGTCCTCCCGGTGCTCGTCGGCGCGCAGGTGCTCGGCCATGCGTGGCTGGTCGCCCTGAGCCCGGGCGCGCATGCGACCCACGGCCACGACGCCGGGTTCCTGGGCCTGACGCCCGGCATGCTCGCGGCGCACGCCCTCGCAGCCGCGGTCACGGGGCTCATGTGGGCCGTGCGGCGCCGCGCGGTCGTCGTACTCCTGGCGTGGTCGGACCTCGGGCGCCTGCCCGCGCCGGTCCGCACTGCCGTGCCGGGCAGGCAGGCCGTCACCGCCCTGGTCTCCCGCCGCTTCCTGGCGATCGCACCGACGCGCGGCCCTCCGGCCGGCGCCGCCGCGATCGCCTGATCCCTCCCGTCCGGGAGGTGCTCGGGCAGTCGCTGCTGCCCCGACCCACCTCACCGAAGACAGAGAGAGAACTCATGAACGTCCGACGCTTCACCCTGCCCGCCCTCAGCGGCACCGCCGCCCTCGCGATCGTCGCCCTGTCGGCCGGCGCCGCCAGCGCGCACGTCACGGTCACGCCCAACGTCACCTCGGCCGGTTCGTACGCCGTGCTGACCTTCAGCGTGGGCCACGGCTGCGAGGGCTCGCCGACCACGAAGCTGGCCATCGCGATGCCGGAGGAGATCCCCTCGGTGACCCCGACGGTCAACCCGAGCTGGACGATCGAGAAGGTCGCCGAGAAGCTGGACGAACCGATCAAGGACGCGCACGGCAACGAGCTCACCGAGCGGATCGCCAAGGTCGTCTACACGGCGAAGACGCCGCTGGTCGACGGCTACCGCGACACCGTCGAGCTGTCCGTGCAGCTGCCGGACGCGGCGGGGGAGACGCTGGCCTTCCCCGTGGTGCAGAGCTGCGCCAAGGGCGAGACCGGCTGGACTGAGACCACGGCTGAGGGCAAGGACGCCGAGGAGCTCGAGCACCCGGCCCCGACGGTGACCATCACCGAGGCGTCGGGCGAGGGCCACCACGGCGGCGCCGCAGGCG
>NZ_JBMCZA010000217.1:100997-101319 GCF_048654705.1 Nocardioides sp. CPCC 206348 | reverse complement strand
GGACGCCGACGGCGAGGACGGCAACGGCCTCGCCATCGGCGGACTGGTCGCCGGTCTCGGCGGCCTTGCCCTCGGCGGCGTGGCCCTGGCCCGCTCCGGCAAGAAGGCCTGATCCGTGCGGCGTGTGCCGGGGCTGGTCCTCGCCCTCCTGATCGCCGCGGTCGCGGTGGTCGGGTGGGCGGCTCCGGCGTCGGCACACGCCACGCTCGTCTCCACCGACCCCGCCGAGGGGGCGGTGCTGGCCGAGGCTCCGGCCGAGGTCACCTTCACCTTCGACGAGTCGGTGCAGCTGGTTCCGAAGGGGCTGTTGGCGTTCGACGCC
>NZ_JBMCZA010000217.1:100529-100918 GCF_048654705.1 Nocardioides sp. CPCC 206348 | reverse complement strand
TCACCTGGCGCGTCGTGTCCGCCGACGGGCACCCGATCGCCGGCTCGCTGACCTTCCACGTCGGGGCCCCGAGCGCGAAGGTCGAGGCGCCGAAGGTCGGCCCGGCGGACCCGGGAGCGCTGCCGACGATCCAGGCGATCGTCCACGGCCTCGACTACGTCGCCCTGCTGCTCGTCGGTGGGCTCGCCTTCTTCCTCGCCTGGACGGCGCGGGGGGTTCGCCTCACCGATGTCGTACGACGACGCCTGGTCCGCCTCCTGCGCGGCTCGGCGGTCGTGGCGGTCGTGGCCGCCGCGGTCGCCGTACCGCTGTCGGGGGCGTACCAGCTGGGCTCCGGCCCGGGCGGTGTGTTCGACCCGGCCTCGCTCGATCCCGACCTGGTGCGCGAG
>NZ_JBMCZA010000217.1:99827-100454 GCF_048654705.1 Nocardioides sp. CPCC 206348 | reverse complement strand
TACGAACCCGGCACGCTGCTGGTCGTCACCGACGCCCTCCACCTCACGGCGGGCGCGGTCTGGCTCGGTGGCCTCGTCGGCCTGGCCGTCACCCTGCCCGCGATCGCCGGTCGCCCGCGGGACGCCGTACAGCTCCTGAGCCGGTTCTCGACGGTGGCCGCGGGCCTGCTCGCCGTGCTGTCGGCGTCCGGGGTCCTGCTCGGCTGGCGGATCGTCGGTTCGTGGTCGCGGCTCTTCGGCGAGACCTACGGCCGGCTGCTGCTGGTCAAGGTCGCCCTCGTGCTGGTCGTGGTCGCGATGGCCGCGTGGAACCGGTACCGCCTCGTCCCGCAGGTGACCGGCGGTGTGGGCCACGACGTCCAGCGCAAGGCCACCGGGCTGGTCCGCCGGGTCGTCGTCGGGGAGGCCGCGGTCCTCGTCGCCGTCCTGGGGGTCACCGGCTTCCTCACCCAGAAGCCGCCGGGCGGCGAACCGCCGGCCCAGCCGACGACCGCCGACACCGGCGTCGTCACCGGCATCGCGAACGACGACCTCAAGGTCCTCGCCGTGCTCGACGCCGGCTCCGGCCTCCAGCGTCGGCTGATCGTCCAGGTGCAGGACACCGCCGGCGAGCCCCTCGACCTGTAC
>NZ_JBMCZA010000217.1:92015-99817 GCF_048654705.1 Nocardioides sp. CPCC 206348 | reverse complement strand
GTCCTCGCCGTGCTCGACGCCGGCTCCGGCCTCCAGCGCCGGCTGATCGTCCAGGTGCAGGACACCTCCGGCGAGCCCCTCGACCTGTATGACGTCCCGGCGGTCGCCCTGCGATCGGGCGACGCGGAGGTCGATCTCGGCGAGATACCGGTCGTGCCGACCGCAACGGGCACCTATGTCGCCGACGTCGTGTTCCCGACGCCCGGGACGTGGGTGCTCCAGGTCAGCGTCCGGGCGGACGAGTTCACCAGCCCGGTCACCACGGTGGACCTGTTGGTCGAGTGACCAGCAGGCCTGCCCCGGGTCAGCCCTTGCCGAGCTCGGAGTACTTGACGGTGTCGGCGTCCTTCGGTGCGGTGATGTCGACGTCCACGCCGTAGTCGGAGTACGTCTGCACGCTCTTCGACGTGTTGCCCTGGATGTCGAACTCGATGCTGAACTTCACTGGACGGTCGTCCCCGTCGACCCACATGTCGAACGGGAGCTTCGGCGGCAGGATGCCGGCCACCTCGGCGGGGAGACCGAGCTCCTTGACGTAGTTCGAGGTGACCATGACGGCCTTGTAGTGGCGGGCCTTCACGCCGCTGACCGTCTCGGTGCCGACGAGCTCGAGCGCGTCCAGCTTGCCCATGGCCCGGAGTGCGACCTCGGGGTCCGCCGCGGCGGCGATGCCCGCGAGCGGGTTGTCGGCGTTCTCCGGGTCCTTCGGGTCGAACTTGAGCCACTTGCCGGCGGGAATGCCCAGGCCCTCGCCCTTGAGATAGATGACGCCGTTGGCGATGACGGTCTCGATCTGCTGCGGGCTGGACGCGGTGCTCTTCGCGTGGCCCCGGAACCCGCCGTCCTCGTAGATCGCCTCGGAGTTGAGCTCCGTGGTGATGCCGGCCGTCGACGTGGTCGACTTCGACCGGAAGCTGCCCGCGTCCTGCTGGGCACGGATCACGGTCGTGAAGAACGTGTCCTTGTCGAGGTCCGACGAGCCGGCGCCACCGTCCGACGACGCACTGTCCCCGGTCGTGGCTCCGGACGTCGCTTCGCTCGCGCCGGTGTCGCTGGAGGAACCGCCGATCGGCTTGCTGCCCGACTTGTCGCCGTCACCGTCGTCGCTGCAGCCGGCGAGGAGCAGGGTGGAGGTCAGAAGGACGGCGATCGCGGTACGTGCGGGCCTGAGGTTCATGGGTCTCCTGCGGTCGGGCATGGAAGTTGGCGTGGAGGGAAATCTACGGGGCGGCGTCGACGGTGGCCGTCACAGGGACCTGGTGCAGCAGCCCGTCCACCCGCACCTGCACGAACATTCGGTAGTCGCCCGGCTGGGTGAAGGTCGTGTGGAACGTCAGGACCGTGCCGTCGTCGGTCACTTCGGGGGCGCCGTACGGGTGCACGTGCACGAAGCCCTTCGAGTCGAGGGCGAATCCGGTGAGGTGGGCAGCAGCGCCGAGGAAGGACCCGAGTGTCAGGGGCTGGTCGTCGAGGTTCGTGATCGCGAGGCGCAGCCGGCCGTTCTCGCTGACGGTGCCGGCACCCAGCAGGCGCACCCGGACCACGCCGTCGTCGCTGGTGGTCGCCGCGTCGCCGCGGGGCACCGCGACCGGTTCCCAGTCACCGGGGACCTCGACCGTCGTCCCGAGCACGAGCGGCTGGCCAGCGCCCTCCGGCGTGAACTCGGCGACCACGCGCCACGGACCTGCGGCACCGAGGTCGGCGCGGGCGCGCCAGGTGCTGTCCTCGCCCAGTTCCGGGTGCAGGTGCCGGAAACCGCTCAAGTCCGACCGGACGACGTACAGGTGGAGGAGCTTGGTCTGCTCCGGGACGTACTTCGTGACGGCCGCACCGGTCTTGTCGAGGATCCGGAAGGTGACGTCGCCGGGCTTGCCGACCGCCGGCACCGTCACCGCGGTCATCCGGTAGCCGCCTGCGGTCGCGGTGGTGCCGTCCCCGATCGGTGCGGCTGCCGCGTGTTCCTGGCCGGGCGCGTGGGTGTGGTCGGCGCCCTCCGAGGGGGGCGTCAGCACGATCCGGTCGGAGTCGGCGGGTGCCTCGTCGGAGCAGCCGGCGACGGAGAGTGCGACGGTCACGGCGGCCAGCGCCGCCAGGGCTCGTCGGGTCATGGCGCCACGGTCAGCAGCAGGAAGGCCGCGAGCAGGACGAGGTGGACGACGCCGTTCATCGGCTTCGCCCGCCCCGGTACGACGGTCAGGACGCTCACGACCGCCGACAGGATCAGCAGCACCAGCTGGATCGGCTCGAGGCCCAGGGCCAGCTCGCCTTCCAGCCAGATCGACGCAACGGCGATGGCCGGGATGGTGAGGCCGATCGACGCCATCGCCGATCCGTAGGCGAGGTTGAGGCTGATCTGCACGCGGTCGCGCTGCGCAGCGCGTACGGCGGCGATCGTCTCCGGCGCCAGCACGAGCAGAGCGATCACGACGCCGACGACGGCATGCGGGAAGCCGAACCAGTCGACGGCGTCCTCGATCGAGTAGGACTCGACCTTGGCCAGGCCGACGACGGTGAGCAGCGACAGCACCAGCAGTCCGAGGCTGATCCAGGCCTCGCGGGTCGTCGGCGGGTCCGCGTGCCCGTCGCCGTCGGCGTCGTTGTCGGCCGTCCAGCCTGCCGGGGTGGAGACCGTGTTCGGGAGGAAGAAGTCCCGGTGGCGCACGGTCTGGGTGAACACGAACGACCCGTAGAGCACGAGCGAGGCGAGCGCGGCGAAGGTCAGCTGGGATCCCGTGAGGAACGGGCCGGCCTCGCTGGTGGTGAAGGCCGGGACGACGAGCGTCAGGCCGGCGAGGGTGATCACGGTGGCCAGCGCCGAGCCGGTGCCCTCGGGGTTGAAGGTCGCCAGGTGGTGGCGCAGGGCGGCGACGACCAGGGCGATGCCGACGATGCCGTTGAGCGTGATCATCAGGGCCGCGAACACGGTGTCGCGTGCCAGCGTCGCTGTCTCGCCGTTCCCCGACACCATCAGCATGACGATCAGGCCGACCTCGATCACCGTGACGGCCACGGCGAGGAGCAGGGAGCCGAACGGCTCGCCCACCTTGTGGGCGACGACCTCCGCGTGGTGCACGCCCGCCAGGACGGCACCGATGAGGGCGACCCCGATGAGGGCGGCCACGGCGGGCGGGGGATGGGTGCCCCAGGAGAAGGCGAGCACGATCGCGGCCACGGGCGGCGTGAAGACCGTCCACCCGAGTCGTCCCGTGGTGGAGGCACTCATGGAGCGGATCCTACGGGCGGGGCCCAGCGCTCCCTCCCCGACGATGCCTGCAGCGCCCGGGTCGGACCGTAGAATCGGTCCCATGTCCGTTGAGTCCGTCTTCCCCCAGCTGGAGCCCCACCTGCTGTCGGTGTCCAAGCCGATCCAGTACGTCGGCGGCGAGCTCAACATGGTGACGAAGGAGTGGGACGAGACAGAGGTGCGCTGGGTGCTGATGTACCCCGACGCCTACGAGCTCGGCCTGCCCAACCAGGGCGTGCAGATCCTCTACGAAGTGCTCAACGAGCGCGACTGGATCCTGGCCGAGCGCACGTACTCGGTGTGGCCGGACATGGAGAAGCTGCTGCGTGAGAAGCAGATCCCGCAGTTCACGGTCGACAGCCACCGTCCCGTGGGTGCCTTCGACCTCTTCGGCATCAGCTTCTCGACCGAGCTGGGCTACACGAACATGCTCACCGCGCTCGACCTGGCCGGCATCCCGCTGCACGCCGTCGACCGCACCGACGACCACCCGGTCGTCATCGCCGGCGGCCACGCCGCGTTCAACCCCGAGCCGGTCTCGGCCTTCATCGACGCCGCCGTGCTCGGCGACGGCGAGGAGGTCGTGCTCAAGATCTCCGAGGTCGTGCGCGAGTGGAAGGGCGAGGGGCGTCCGGGCGGGCGCACCGAGCTGCTGCGGCGGCTGGCCGTCTCGGGCTCGGTCTACGTGCCGCAGTTCTACGACGTCGAGTACGACGCGGACGGGGCCATCGCGGCCGTCGTACCCAATCACCCGGAGGCGCCGGAGCGGGTGCGCAAGCACACGCTGATGGACCTCGACCAGTGGCCGTACCCGCGCAACCCGCTGGTCCCGCTCGCCGAGACCGTCCACGAGCGGTTCAGCGTCGAGATCTTCCGTGGCTGCACCCGTGGCTGCCGGTTCTGCCAGGCCGGGATGATCACCCGCCCGGTGCGCGAGCGCTCGATCGAGACGATCGCGGCGATGGTCGACAACGGCGTGAAGAAGACCGGCTTCGAGGAGGTCGGGCTGCTCTCGTTGTCGAGCGCCGACCACACCGAGATCGGTGAGGTCGCCAAGGGCCTGGCCGACCGGTACGAAGGGACCAACGTCTCGCTGTCCCTGCCGTCGACGCGGGTCGACGCCTTCAACATCACGCTCGCCAACGAGTTCTCCCGCAACGGCCGCCGCTCCGGCCTGACCTTCGCGCCTGAGGGCGGGAGCGAGCGGATGCGCAAGGTGATCAACAAGATGGTCACCGAGGACGACCTGATCCGTACCGTCGCAGCGGCGTACAGCCACGGCTGGCGCCAGGTGAAGCTCTACTTCATGGTCGGCCTGCCGACCGAGCAGGACGAGGACGTCCTGCAGATCGCCGAGCTCGCGAAGCGCGTGATCGCGACCGGCCGCGAGGTCTCGGGCCGCAACGACATCCGCTGCACCGTCTCCATCGGCGGGTTCGTGCCGAAGCCGCACACCCCGTTCCAGTGGGCCGCCCAGCTCGACGTCGAGACCACCGACCGTCGCCTGCGCGAGCTGCGCGACACGGTGCGTGCCGACAAGCGCTACGGCCGCGCCATCGGCTTCCGCTACCACGACGGCCAGCCCGGTGTGATCGAAGGACTCCTGTCCCGCGGCGACCGCCGTGTCGGCGCGATCATCGAGGAGGTGTGGCGCGACGGCGGCCGTTTCGACGGCTGGAGCGAGCACTTCTCCTACGAGCGCTGGGTCGCTGCTGCCGAGCGCGGCCTTGAAGGCACCGGTGTCGACCTCGACTGGTTCACCACCCGCGAGCGCGAGTACGACGAGATCCTGCCCTGGGACCACCTCGACTCCGGCCTCGACAAGGACTGGCTCTGGGCCGACTGGGAGGACGCCCTCGCCGTCGGCGACGGATCCTCCGACGTCGAGGTCGAGGACTGCCGCTGGACGCCGTGCTACGACTGTGGCGTGTGCCCGGAGATGGGGACCGAGATCCAGATCGGCCCGACCGGCAAGACCTTGCTGCCGCTGTCTGTGGTCTGAGCGACCAAGAGCGCAGGCTATGCACGTTGGGTGTGGGTGAGCCTTGTCGGGCCATGCCACCATCGCCTTCGTGCGCAATGAGCAACGCTTGCCGACCAGGAACGGCGAGTGACGGCGCGTGATCTCGACAGAAGAGAGTCTCCGCCGGATGTTCGGCCAGGACGGTCACAAGATCGATGACCTTGTCCTTGCGTGGACGGGCGAGCGTCCCACCGGTCTGCAGTGGGGGCACGGTCTGTTCACACTGCACCGCTGTGTCGTGCTTCGAGGCCGTGAGGTCGAGGTATGGACGATTCAGTGGGGACGACCGACGAAGGTCCTCACGAGCGCCGACATCGACGAGGTCGAATACCGACACCGCGACGTCATGGGCAAGTTCGAGCGACTCGTTGTTGGTGAGAAATCCTTCTGGATTCGTGCCGCTGACCGCGAACAGATCGAGGGCTGGCGCCGAGGCCAACCGATCGCGTCAGGAGACGGATGATCGTTCGCCCAGTCGGAATCAGCGCCTGGTGTTCTTGACGCTGCGCTTCATCGGCTTGAGCTTGGGGTGCGCGAGGACGCAGGTGATCGTCCGGTCGGCGAAGACCCAGGTGTCCGCACTGGGGTAGTAACTGTAGCCGTCGTACATCGACTTCCGGTACGGCACGCCGACGTACTTCCTGAAGAGGGGAAGGCAGCGGTCGGTCTTCTTGATGATGGCCTTCTCGCCCGGGAAGGGGCCGTCGCCCTTGAGCTCGAAGGCTCCATAGACCTCGAAGTCGTGGGGTTGCGAGCAGTCCAGCACCTCGAGCTCGCCGAGGGCCTTGCCCGGTTCGTCGGGCTTGAGGCCGCGCAGGACGGGGTCGTTGAAGCAGTCGCCGACCTTGAGGTCGTCGGCCATGACGGGCTCGTCCGGCTCGTCATCGGACCCGGTCGCGGTCTTGTCGTTCGCCTCATTCACCGCAAGGGCGACCAACGAGACCTGGGCGGCGGTGAAGACCAGGCCCAGGGCCAGGGCGAGGGCGGCCACCCAACGCGGACGGAATCGACGCCGGACCAGCGCAACGACGGAGACGACCGCGCCGAACAACGGGAACAGCGGCATGAAGAATGCCAGGGACAGGCCGAGCCCGGTCCACCCCAGCGGGGTGTCGCCGGTGGGCTGGTCGTTGCTCATGCGCCGGTCGACGATCCGGCCGCGGGGAGTGCCCCGTCGAACTGCTCCTCGTCGACGCGCTCGACGTAGCAGAAGTACGCGTCGTCCTCTTCTGGCTCGTCGTCGTCGAAGGCGTCGGTCTCGATGCCGAACCTGAACTCGCCGGTGTCCACGGCGTCCAGGTACCGCTGGTCCGGCGCGAGGCTCGCGCAGAAGCTACCGACGGACTGCTCGTCGAAACGGTCGGCCTGCTCGGCGCTGAACCGGCCGACCGACGAGATCTGGCCGTAGTGCGGTTCGGAGCAGTTGGCCTTCTCGGGGTCGTCGAAGAGGTCCCAGCCGATGCACTGTCCGACCGAGGCCTCGTCCGGGAACACGGTCTTGGAGCCCATGATCGCCGCGAACACGAAGAAGGTCAGGCCGCCGGCCATGATCAGTGAGCCGACGACCAGGCCGGTGATGGCGGCCCAGCGGCCGGAGCGCTTGCCCCCGCTGGTGCGGACCAGGCCCGCGATGCCGAGGCCGACGCCGACCGGTGCCGCGCAGCAGGTCAGCGAGCAGACCAGTGCGGCGATCGACACGCCGTCCGTGGCGGTCGGTGCCGGATTCCCCGCGTAGGGGTTGCCGGTGCTGTACGCGTCGTACTCACCCTGCGGTCCACCGACAGGCGGTTCGTACGGCGGTGGGTTGAATCCGCTCATCGTGCGGCTCCCTTCAATGACTTCGTCAGGTCTTCGCCGTCGGGGTCAGCGACCACGCAGAAGATGGTCCGGTCGCCGTGGTCCCACGACTCCTCGGTCGGCGAGTAGTAGGTGGACTCGTAGCGGGAGTCGTCGTACGGGATGTCCAGGTAGGCCGCGAAGCGACTGAGGCACTCCTCGGCGCGCTCCTCGATGACGGCGTCGCCGGGATAGCCAGGCTCCGGGGCAGGGACGAGGACGACGGAGGTGAGCTCGAGCTCGTGGCCCTGGTTGCACGGAACCACGCGGACGAAGCCGATCAGATCGTCCTCGCCGAGCCCGTCCGGCTCGTTGAAGCAGTCACCCACCTGCAGGTCGTAGAGCGCAGTCTCCGTCCCGGTCTGCACAGGGCTCGCGTCGCGGGGGAGCGGAGCGTCCAGCTTCTCGCCGTCGAGCGGCTCCGCGACACAGATCAGGCTGTCCCCGGGTTCCGGCTGCTCGACGTCCCATGAGTCCACCCACGTGGAGAGCTCGTAGCTGCCCCGTCGGACGTCGTCGGTGTAGCCGGAGGTCTCGGTCAGCCGCGCGCAGAGCTCGGAGACGTCCATGTCGACGTACTGGTCCACCAGGGTGTCGTCGAACTGCTGGGCGTGGATCACCTCGGCGTCGTGCGGTTCGTCGCACTCGGCCTTCCAGATGTCGATGTCGCTGACGTCGATGCAGTCGCCCGCCCGTGCG
>NZ_JBMCZA010000217.1:88686-92005 GCF_048654705.1 Nocardioides sp. CPCC 206348 | reverse complement strand
CCGATGCCGGCGGCGACGCCGGCCACCATCATGAAGATGCCGAGGACGAGCCCGGTGACCGCCGCCCAGCGTCCCGATCGCTGCCCGTCCTTGGTGCGTACGATGCCGGCGATCCCCAGCCCGATGCCGACCGGGGCGGCACAGCAGGTCAGCGAGCAGATCAGGGCCGCGATCGAGATGCCGTCAGACGGCGTCGAAGCACGATAGGGACTGCCGTACGGGTTGCCGTGCGGGCTGCTGTACGGGTTGCCGTACGGATTGCCGTCGGGGTTGCTGGGGGTCGGCGCCGAACCACCCGCCGGCGGCTCGTACTGGGGAAAGCCGCCGTACGGGTCGGTCACCTGATCAGAGCAGCGGCTTGTCGAGCTTGTCGTCCGGGTGGACGTAGCAGACCAGGGTGTCGCCGACGGAGACGTCGTTCGGGTCCTCGATCACCGCGTCGATGTCGGCGAGGTGCGGGGTGAGCTTCGCCAGGTCCTCCGGGTCGATCGCCTCGACGCAGTACGTCGTCATGCCGGTCTCGATCGCTTCCAGGTTGTCGTCGTCGACCTTCGCGACTCCGACGATCTCGGCGTCGTGCGACTCGGTGCACTCCTTCTTGTAGAGGAAGATCGAGCCGTCCTCCTCCTTGATGTTCACGCACTGCCCGACCTCGGCGTTCGCGGGCGTGACGACCTTGTCGGCGAAGATCGCGATGGCGGCGATGCCGACACCGGTGGCGATGCTCATCAGGATGCCGATGATGATCGCGGCGATCGCGATGCCACGGCCCTTGCGCTTGCCGCCCTTGGTGCGGGACAGGCCCACGAAGCCGAGGATCACGCCGACGGGTGCGAAGCAGCACAGGAAGCTGACGACCAGGGCCGCGATCGACAGGCCGTCGGTCTTCGGCGGCAGCCCTTCGGAGCCGCCGGGGAAGCCACCCTGCGGCGGGCCGTAGCCGCCACCGTAGCCGCCACCCTGCGGGGCGCCGTAGGGGTTCGGCTGTCCGCCGGGGGTCTGGCCGCCAGGGTTCTGGCCGTACGGGTTGTTGCCGTAGGGATCGCTCACCCGCACACCCTAATGGGGAACGATGGTGGGGTGCTTCACATTGCCGACTCCGACCGACGCCGTCGTCTCGCGGTCCGCCACGGCCTCGCCACGGGCCTTGCTTCGGTGGCGGCGGCCACCGACTCGATGACGGTGCTGCACGCGACGGAGGCGGCCACCGTCCACCTCGCCCTGTGGGCGCGGGTCGAGGACGTCACCGTGGCTGACGTCGATGCCGCGTTGTACGACGACCGGACGCTGGTCAAGCAGCTGGCGATGCGGCGCACCCTGTTCGTCTTCCCGCGGGACCTGTTGCCGGCCACGTGGGGGAGCGCGTCGGCCAGGGTCGCCGGGCAGCAGCGTGCCCAGCTCGCGAAGAACGTCGCCGCGGCGGGACTCGCCGAGGGGCCCGACCAGGTGGCGGGCTGGATCGACGACGCGGCGGCCGCCGTACTCGCGGTCCTTGCCGACGGGCGACCGCGCACGACGCGGGAGGTGCGCGACCTGGTGCCGGTCCTCGACGGCCGGATCAAGATCGGGGCGCCGGAGAAGAAGTGGGGTGGCGACTTCCCCGTCGGTGCGTGGGTGATGACGATGCTCGGCGCGGAAGGACGCGTCGTGCGGGCGACGAACGCCGGGCACTGGCGGCTGAACAAGCCGACCTGGACGATGACCCGGACCTGGCTGGGCGCCGATGCCGAGGCGCTGCCGGAGCGTGAGGGGTATGCGGTGCTGGTCCGGCGCTGGCTGGCCACCTTCGGACCCGGCACGGAGAACGACGTCGTGTGGTGGCTGGGTGCGACCAAGACGATCGTGCGCCGCGCCCTCGCCGATGTCGGTGCCGTCGAGGTCGGGCTCGACGGGGGAGCGACCGGGTGGGTGCTGCCCGACGACACCGACCCGGCCGAGCCGGTCGAACCGTGGGCCGCGTTGCTCCCGACACTCGATCCGACCGTGATGGGGTGGAAGGAGCGGGCCTTCTACCTGGATCCCGCGGACACGCCGTACCTCTTCGACAGCAACGGCAACGCCGGCAACACCGCGTGGTGGGACGGCCGGATCGTGGGGTGCTGGGTGCAGGACGACGACGCGTGCGTGCACCTGGTGCTGCGCGAGGACGTCGGCGCGAAGGCGCGCACGGCACTCGAGGTGGAAGCCGAGCGGCTCACCAGCTGGCTGGACGGCGTCCGGATCACCAACGTGTATGCCTCGCCGCAGATGCGCGGCGCGGTCCTGCCCTGACCTACGATCAATCCCCGTGAGTCGTCAGCAACCCGAGCAGCAGGCACCCCCGGTCCAGAAGGTGCGGATCAGGTACGCCAAGCGCGGCCGGTTGCGCTTCACCAGCCACCGCGACGTCAGCCGCGCGATCGAGCGCGCCGTGGTCCGTGCAGCGATCCCGATGGCCTACTCGTCCGGGTTCCACCCGCACCCCCGCATCTCGTACGCGGGCGCCGCGCCGACCGGTTCGGCCAGTGAGTCGGAGTACGTCGAGCTCGGCCTCTCCATGGCCCGCGACCCCCAGGACATCGGCCGGGAGCTCGACGCGGTCCTGCCGGAGGGACTGGACGTCGTCACGGCTGTCGACGGTGCGCACACCCTCCCGGGATCGTTGTCGGACCTGCTCACCGCCAGCCACTGGCAGATCGACCTGCCGGAGGCGCCCGAGGACCTCGCCGGCGCCGTCGCGGCCTTCCTCGCCACCGAGTCGGTGCTCGTCGAGCGGATGACCAAGAAGGGCCTGCGCAGCTTCGACTGCCGCGCGGCCGTGGTCCGCCTGGAGGTCACCGCCGAGGGCGGTCTCGACCTGGTGCTCGAGCACTCCGTACCCGCCGTACGACCGGACGACCTGCTCACCGGACTGGCCCAGGTGGCCGGCTTCGACACCCCTCCGACGGTCCTGCTCACGCGGGTCGCCCAGGGACTGCTCGACCGGGAGACCGGCACGATCAGCGACCCGCTCGCACCTCGTTGATACCTCCCGGGTGAACCCTGTGTGCGATACTCGCCACAGGATCCACCCCGTGCGCGTCCTACAGGAGAGCGCAGGGAGATCTGACGACGTTCTCGCCGCCCGGTAGGTGTGACTGCCGGACGGCACGGTGGAGATCAGACCCCGCCCGACGCGACGCACAAGGCGACCGCGGCAGGTGAAGGTCCGAATTCCAGTGACGCTGTGCGGAGGGTGTCGTCCCACGAAGGCTTACGACACGACCCCCGGGTGCGTGTCGATGACACCCCGGGACGCGGAAGCGGGCCCGGGTGAGGAGTACCGCAATGACGGACGCGC
>NZ_JBMCZA010000217.1:88343-88656 GCF_048654705.1 Nocardioides sp. CPCC 206348 | reverse complement strand
CGACACGCCGAGCGACACGCCGGCTGAGGCCCCCGCCGAAGCGGCTGCCACGGTCGAGGCCCCGGCGGAGAAGCCCGCCGCGAAGACGGCAGCGAAGAAGACCGCCCCGCGCAAGACGGCGGCGAAGAAGGCCCCGGCCAAGAAGGCAGCCGCGAAGCCCGAGGGCGACGCCGAGGGGAGCGCGGGCGAGAAGCCCGCGAAGAAGACCGCGGCCAAGAAGACGGCCGCGAAGAAGGCTCCGGCCAAGAAGGCGTCCGCCAAGAAGACCACGGCGAAGAAGGCCGCCGCTCCCACGTCGGAGCAGCTGCTCCTG
>NZ_JBMCZA010000217.1:88167-88267 GCF_048654705.1 Nocardioides sp. CPCC 206348 | reverse complement strand
CGCACCACCACCGTGACGACCCGGACCCGCTCCTCGCGGCCGGCCCGCAACACCGCCGTCCTCTTCCAGGCTCCCGACACGACCGCTGCCCCGGCAGCGT
>NZ_JBMCZA010000217.1:84035-88100 GCF_048654705.1 Nocardioides sp. CPCC 206348 | reverse complement strand
GGACCAGGAGTCCGACGACGACGAGGGCGACGAGGACGACGACGAGGGCACCGAGGGTGGCTCGACGTCGGCCAACGCCGCTCGCCGCCGCCGCCGTCGCGGTGGCCGCCGTCGCCGCAAGCCCGCCGGTGCGGGCAACACCGGTGGCGAGGGCGACGACGACGCTGACGACGCCGACTCCGAGGGCGAGTCCGACGAGACTGCCGAGGACGTCGAGAACGCCGAAGGTGGCGAGGAGAAGGCGCCCGCCCGCGCCGCGAACGGTGGCAACAACGGCCAGCGCCAGCGTCAGCGCCAGGGCGGCGGCAACGCCCAGGCCCGCGCGAAGGCCGACGCCGACGCTGCTGCGGCCGCTGAGGGCGACGACGTCTCCGACGACAGCGACGAGAACGACGAGAACGGTGAAGGCGGGGGACAGGGCGGTTCGTCCTCCTCGCGTCGTCGCCGTCGGCGTCGTCGTACCGGCGAAGGTGGAGGCGGCCAGGGTGGCGACGGCGGGGACGACCCCGAGAACACCGTCACCCGCGTCCGCAAGCCGCGCTCGCCCGAGGACGAGATCACGAGCATCGCCGGGTCCACGCGCCTGGAGGCCAAGAAGCAGCGCCGCCGCGAGGGTCGCGAAGCCGGCCGTCGCCGCGCACCGATCGTGAGCGAGGCCGAGTTCCTGGCCCGCCGCGAGTCGGTCGAGCGGGTCATGGTCGTGCGCCAGCGCAAGGACCTCACCCAGATCGCCGTCCTCGAGGACAAGGTGCTCGTCGAGCACTACGTCGCCCGCGAGTCGCAGACCTCGCTCATCGGCAACGTCTACCTCGGCCGCGTGCAGAACGTCCTGCCCTCCATGGAGGCGGCGTTCATCGACATCGGCAAGGGTCGCAACGCGGTCCTGTACGCCGGCGAGGTCAACTGGTCCGCTCTCGGCCACAAGGACGGCCAGCCCCGCAAGATCGAGTCGGTCCTGCAGTCCGGGCAGACCATCCTGGTGCAGGTCAGCAAGGACCCGATCGGCCACAAGGGCGCCCGGCTCACCAGCCAGGTCAGCCTCGCCGGCCGCTTCCTGGTCTACGTGCCCGACGGCACCACGTCCGGCATCTCGCGCAAGCTGCCGGACACCGAGCGGTCGCGCCTGAAGGCCCTGCTCAAGGAGGCCGTCCCCGCGTCGGCCGGTGTCATCGTGCGCACCGCCGCAGAGGGTGCGTCCGAGGACGAGCTGACCCGCGACGTCGAGCGCCTCAAGGCCAAGTGGGACGACATCGAGGCCAAGGTCGCCAAGGGCAACGCCCCGCAGCTCCTGCACGGCGAGCCCGACCTGACCCTCAAGGTCGTCCGTGACCTGTTCACCGAGGACTTCTCCAAGCTCGTCATCCAGGGCGAGGACGCCTGGCGCTCCGTCAAGGAGTACGTCGACCAGATCGCCCCCGACCTCGCCGAGCGGGTGGAGCGCCACGACCCGTCGGGTCCCGACCTGTTCACGCTGCACCGCATCGACGAGCAGATCGCCAAGGGCCTGGACCGCAAGGTCTGGCTGCCCTCGGGTGGCTCGCTGGTCATCGACCGCACCGAGGCGATGACCGTCGTCGACGTCAACACCGGGAAGTTCACCGGCTCCGGGGGCAACCTCGAGGAGACGGTCACCAAGAACAACCTCGAAGCGGCCGAGGAGATCGTTCGCCAGCTCCGGCTGCGCGACATCGGCGGCATCATCGTGGTCGACTTCATCGACATGGTCCTCGAGGCCAACCGCGACCTGGTGCTGCGCCGCATGGTCGAGTGCCTCGGCCGCGACCGCACCCGCCACCAGGTCGCCGAGGTCACCTCGCTCGGCCTCGTGCAGATGACGCGCAAGCGGATCGGCACCGGCCTCGTCGAGGCGTTCAGCGAGACCTGCTCGCACTGCCAGGGCCGTGGCCTGCTGGTCCACGACCTCCCCGTCGCCCCCAAGGGTGGCGGCGGTGGCGCCGAGCCCGAGGAGGGTCGTCGCGGCAACAACCGCCGCAAGGCCAAGCCGAAGGCCCAGGGCGACGCCCCGGCCGACAACGGTGCGGCCGCCAAGCCGGTCCCGTCCCCGAAGGACGTCGCCGCGATGGCCAAGCACGCCGACGAGGCCCACGACGAGGTGACCGACGAGACCGCCGTGGTGGTCGAGGAGGCTCCCGTGGTGGTCGAGGAGGCCCCCGTGGTGGTCGAGGAGGCCCCCGTGGTGGTCGAGGAGCCGGCCCCCGCGCCGGTGGCCACGACCAAGGTGGTCACCCGGACCCGCCGCAGCTCGGCCAGCCGTCCGGCAGGACCGCCTGCGGCCGCCGTACCGGCTGCCGAGGCGCCTGCTGCAGACGCCGAGGAGCCGCACGTGGCCCACGTCCCGATCAAGAAGAAGGGCGCTGGCAAGCGCTAGCAGGTCGGGGCGGGTCCATCGTTTTGGTGGATACCGGCCCGAACCGTAGTATTGACCGTCGGTGCGCCGCAGGTGCGCCGTTCTGCTGGCGCCCGGCGAAGTCGCTGTGCGTGCCGCAGACCCGAACGTTGACGTGAGAAGGAGCCCGCGGTGGTGTACGCGATCGTGCGCGCAGGCGCGAAGCAGGAAAAGGTCGAGGTCGGCGACGTCTTCGAGATCGACAAGTGCGCTACGCCGGTCGGCGACACCCTCACGCTGCCGGTGGTCCTCACCGTCGACGGTGAGACCGTGACCAGCACTGGCCTCGAGAAGGCGTCGGTGACGGTTGAGGTCCTCGGTGCCACCAAGGGCCCGAAGATCGTCATCCAGAAGTACAAGAACAAGACCGGCTACAAGAAGCGCCAGGGTCACCGCCAGAAGTACACCCAGGTCAAGGTCACCGACATCTCTCTCTGAGCTGGATCCCCGGGCGGGTTCACCTCTTCACCTCCAAAGGACTGAAACATGGCACACAAGAAGGGCGCAGCGTCCACCAAGAACGGGCGCGACTCGAACGCTCAGCGCCTCGGCGTGAAGCGCTTCGGCGGCCAGGTCGTCAGCGCCGGCGAGATCATCGTCCGCCAGCGTGGCACCCACTTCCACCCGGGCTCCGGCGTGGGTCGCGGTGGCGACGACACGCTGTTCGCGCTGATCCCCGGTGCCGTCGAGTTCGGCAAGAAGCGTGGCCGCAAGGTCATCAACATCGTCCCGGGTGAATGAGCTGACGCTCATCTGACCTGGTTTCGAAGGGCGTCCCGTCACGCGGGGCGCCTTTCGCCATTTTCTACTGAAAGACTGATCCCATGGCTGTTCCCACCTTCGTCGACCGCGTGACGCTCACTGTCGCTGCCGGCCGGGGCGGTCACGGGGTCGCGTCCGTCCACCGTGAGAAGTTCAAGCCGCTCGGCGGCCCCGACGGCGGCAACGGCGGGCCGGGTGGCTCGATCATCCTGCGCGTCGACCCCGACGTCACCACGCTGCTGGAGTACCACCACAGCTCCAAGCGCCAGGCCGAGCACGGTGGCCACGGCGCTGGTGACCACAAGAACGGTTCCCACGGAGCCGACATGATCCTCAAGGTGCCGGACGGCACCGTCGTCAAGCACCGCAACGGCGAGGTCATCGCCGACCTGATCGGCGCGGGCACCGAGCTCGTCGTGGCCGAAGGTGGCCGCGGTGGCCTCGGGAACGCCTCGCTCGCGTCCAAGTCGCGCAAGGCGCCCGGCTTCGCGCTGCTCGGTGAGCCCGGTGACGAGCTCGAGGTCGTCCTCGAGCTCAAGGTCGTCGCGGACGTCGGCCTGGTCGGCTTCCCCAGCGCCGGCAAGTCCAGCGTGATCGCCTCGATCTCGCGGGCCCGGCCCAAGATCGCGGACTACCCGTTCACCACCCTCGTCCCCAACCTCGGCGTCGTCACGGCGGGTGACTTCACCTTCACCGTGGCCGACGTGCCCGGACTGATCGAGGGCGCCGCCGAGGGTCGCGGTCTCGGCCACGACTTCCTGCGCCACATCGAGCGTTGCGCCGCGCTGGTGCACGTCCTCGACACGGCGACCATGGAGCCCGGTCGCAACCCCGTCGACGACCTCGAGATCATCGAGGGCGAGCTGAGCCGGTACGGCGGCCTCGAGGACCGTCCC
>NZ_JBMCZA010000217.1:81756-83969 GCF_048654705.1 Nocardioides sp. CPCC 206348 | reverse complement strand
CTCCGCGCCCGCGGTCACCGGGTCTTCGAGATCTCCGCGATGTCCGGCGAGGGCACCCGCGAGCTCATCTTCGCCATGGCCGAGATCGTCCAGGAGGCCCGCAAGGCCAAGCAGGCCGAGATCCCGGCCCGGATCGTCGTACGCCCCAAGGCGGTCGACGACGACGGCTTCACGATCACCTCGACGAAGGCCGGATGGCGGGTCGTCGGCAAAAAGCCCGAGCGCTGGGTGCGCCAGACCAACTTCAGCAACGACGAGGCCGTCGGGTACCTCGCCGACCGCCTCAACCGGCTCGGCGTCGAGACGCGCCTGCTGCAGATGGGCGCCGAAGCCGGCGACTCCGTCCTGATCGGCCCGACCGACGACTCCGTGGTCTTCGAGTTCAGGCCCGGCGTCGACGCCGGCGCCGAGAACCTGTCGCGCCGCGGCGAGGACGACCGGTTCCAGGACGACCGCCAAGCGGCCATCCGTCGGCGCGAGATCCAGGCCAAGCTCGGCGAGCGGGCCGAGGGCGAGACCCGCGCCGACGTGGCCCGTCGCATCGACAAGCCCGAGGTCTACGGGCCGACCTCCTACGAGATCGGCTCTGAGGAGGACCCGGACGTCGCTCCGGCCGTGCCCGAAGACGAGGCATGGCTCGAGGAAGACCCCGGTGAGTGAGGCCTCGACCCGTGAGGTGGTGACCGGCGCCCGCCGGATCGTCGTCAAGATCGGGTCCTCGTCGCTGACCACCGCTGCCGGTGGGATCGACCCCGACCGGGTGAGCTCGCTGGTCGACGTCCTGGCCGCCGCGCGCGCCCGGGGCGCCGAGGTCGTGCTCGTCTCCTCGGGAGCCATCGCGGCCGGCCTGGCGCCCCTGGGCCTGAAGAAGCGTCCGCGCGGCCTGGCTGCCCAGCAGGCCGCCGCCTCGGTGGGCCAGGGCATCCTCGTCCACCGCTACACCGAGGAGCTGGCACGCCACGGCCTGACCGCCGGGCAGGTGCTGCTGACCCTCGACGACGTCACCCGTCGCGCGCACTACCGCAACGCCCATCAGACCTTCGCGAAGCTGCTCGAGCTCGGCGTGATCCCGATCGTCAACGAGAACGACACGGTGGCGACCAGCGAGATCCGGTTCGGCGACAACGACCGCCTCGCGGCGCTCGTCGCCCACCTGGTGCACGCCGACCTGCTGGTGCTGCTCTCCGACGTCGACGGCCTGTACGACGGCCCGCCCACCCGCCCCGGCGCGAAGCTGGTCACCGACGTGCGCAGCGACGACGACCTCGCCGGCATCACCGTCGGCTCCGTCGGCGCGGCCGGTGTCGGTACCGGTGGCATGGTCACCAAGGTCGACGCCGCAGCCATCGCGACCGGCTCGGGCATCCCCGTCGTACTCACGTCCGCCGACGGCGCCGCCTCGGCCCTGGCCGGCGAGCCCGTCGGGACCCTGTTCCACGCGACCGGCAAGCGCCGACCGATCCGCCTGCTCTGGCTGCGCCACGCGACCGAGGCGAAGGGCTCACTGGTGCTCGATGCCGGTGCCGTCCGCGCCGTCGTCGAACGACGCGCCTCGCTCCTCGCCGCGGGGATCACCGCCGTGCAGGGCGACTTCGTCGCAGGCGACCCGGTCGACCTGCGCGACCCCGACGGTGCGGTCGTCGGCCGTGGCCTGGTCAACTTCGACGCCGCCGAGCTGCCGCCCCTGCTGGGCCGGTCCTCGAAGGATCTCAAGCAGGAGCTCGGTGCTGCTTACGAGCGCGAGGTCATCCACCGCGACGACCTGGTCGTCCTGGCCTGACCGCATCGATCCCGCGCTGGAGATCTGCGGGTCGATGTACGGGCGGAGGTCCTGCAACATGCGGGCGACCGTAGGGGGCCGCGATGAACGGTGGGTGACCGTCAGGTGCCCGGAACTGGCTGCCCCGTACGGGGCGCCGTACCCTTGGGACGACATGAAGGACGCCCCCACGGTCTACCTCGACCACGCAGCGACGACGCCGATGACCGACGTCGCGATCGAGGCGTTGACGGCGCGGCTGCGCGAGGTCGGCAACGCGAGTTCGTTGCACGCCTCCGGGCGTCGTGCACGACGCATCGTCGAGGAGTCCCGCGAGACGGTGGCGCAGGCCCTGAACTGTCGTCCGGGTGAAGTGGTGTTCACCTCGGGGGGCACCGAAGCGGACAACCTGGCCGTCAAGGGCCTGTACTGGTCGCGTCGCGCGACCGACCCC
>NZ_JBMCZA010000217.1:81203-81746 GCF_048654705.1 Nocardioides sp. CPCC 206348 | reverse complement strand
CTGAACTGTCGTCCGGGTGAAGTGGTGTTCACCTCGGGAGGCACCGAAGCGGACAACCTGGCGGTCAAGGGCCTGTACTGGTCGCGTCGCGCGACCGACCCGCGCCGCCTGCGCTTCCTCGCCTCGGCCGTCGAGCACCACGCCGTGCTCGACCCGCTCGAGTGGCTCGAGGAGCACGAGGGTGCCGCGGTCAACCTTCTTCCGGTCGACAGCCTGGGCCGCCTCTCGGTCGATGCGCTCCGCGCCGCTGTCGAGCTCGAGCCCGCCTCCGTGGCGGCGATCACCGTCATGTGGGCCAACAACGAGGTCGGGACGGTCCAGCCGATCGACGAGGTCGTCGCCCTCGCGGCCGAGCACGGCATTCCGGTCCACACCGACGCGGTCCAGGCCATCGGCGCCGTCCCGGTCGACTTCGCCGCCTCGGGCGTCGACGCGCTCTCGGTGTCCGGCCACAAGGTCGGCGGTCCGCAGGGTGTCGGTGCTCTCGTCGTACGACGAGAGGTGGACCTGACGGCGCTCCTGCACGGTGGTGGTCAGGAACGT
>NZ_JBMCZA010000217.1:80995-81193 GCF_048654705.1 Nocardioides sp. CPCC 206348 | reverse complement strand
CGACGAGAGGTGGACCTGACGGCGCTCCTGCACGGTGGAGGCCAGGAGCGCGACGTCCGCAGCGGCACGCTCGACGTCCCGGCGATCGCGGGCTTCGCGGCTGCGGTCGAACTGGCCGTGAAGCAGCAGGCCGACCACGCGGCACGGCTGGCCGTCCTGCGCGACCGTCTCGTGGCCGCCGTACGACGCCAGGTGCCC
>NZ_JBMCZA010000217.1:76556-80985 GCF_048654705.1 Nocardioides sp. CPCC 206348 | reverse complement strand
GGCACGCTCGACGTCCCGGCGATCGCGGGCTTCGCGGCCGCGGTCCAGCTGGCCGTGAAGCAGCAGACCGACCACGCGGCCCGGCTGGCCGTCCTGCGCGACCGCCTCGTTGCCGCCGTACGACGCGAGGTGCCGGACGTGGTCCTCAACGGTGACCCGGAGGACCGTCTGCCCGGCAACGTGCACCTGGGCTTCCCCGGCTGTGAGGGCGACTCGTTGCTCATGCTGCTCGATGCCCGTGGCATCGAGTGCTCCACGGGCTCGGCCTGCTCGGCCGGTGTCCCTCAGCCGTCGCACGTGCTGCTGGCGATGGGCCGCAATGCCGAGGACGCCCGCAGCTCGCTGCGCTTCAGCCTCGGCCACACCACCACTGACGCCGACATCGAGGCCGTCGCGGCCGCCATCGCCCCCTGTGTCGAGCGGGCCCGCGCGGCCCGTGCGTGAACAGGGCCGTGAGCTGCAGGTGATCGTGCGATGAAGGTCGTTGCCGCCATGTCCGGCGGGGTGGACTCCGCCGTCGCGGCCGCGCGCGCGGTCGAGGCCGGCCACGACGTCACCGGCATCCACCTGGCGCTGTCGCGGAACCCGAAGTCGTACCGCTCCGGTGCACGGGGTTGCTGCACCATCGAGGACTCGAACGACGCCCGCAGGGCCGCTGACGTGATCGGCATCCCGTTCTACGTCTGGGACCTCTCCGACCGGTTCCACACCGACGTCGTCGAGAACTTCATGGACACCTACGCAGCGGGGGAGACGCCCAACCCCTGCCTGCGCTGCAACGAGAAGATCAAGTTCGCCGCCGTCCTCGACCGGGCGCTGGCGCTCGGCTTCGACGCCGTCGCGACCGGCCACTACGCCACCGTCGTCACGTCCGATGCGGGTGTCGAGCTGCACCGCGCCGTCGACAACGCGAAGGACCAGTCCTACGTCCTGGGTGTGCTCGACGAGCAGCAGCTGCGGCACTCGATCTTCCCGCTCGGCGACACGACGAAGGACGTCGTGCGTGTCGAAGCCGCCCGCCGTGGACTGCTCGTGGCCGACAAGCCGGACAGCCACGACATCTGCTTCGTCGCCGATGGCGACAACGCCGGCTGGTTGCGCGAGAAGCTCGGCGACCGCGCCCCGAACCACGGCGGTGAGATCCGCGACGAGGCCACCGGCGAGGTGCTGGGCCACCACGAGGGCACCTTCGGCTTCACCATCGGCCAGCGCAAGGGCTTGCGCATCGGCACGCCCGCTGCCGACGGTCGTCCCCGCTTCGTGCTCGACATCGAGCCGGTCTCCGGCACCGTCACCGTCGGACCGCGTGAACGCCTCGCGGTCGACCGCGTGGAGGGCGATCGCCTGCGCTGGTGCGGCACTCCGCTGCCGTCCGGCGTGGTCCTCGACGGCGACCGGGTGACCGTGCAGATGCGGGCGCACGGCGCCGAGCACCGCGCGGTCGTGCGGGTGAGCGACGACCGCTTCGAGATCGACCTCATCGACGTCGCCGAGGGCATCGCCCCCGGCCAGGCCGCGGTTGTGTACGACGGCACGCGGGTCGTCGGTTCGGCGACGATCACCGCGACCCGACGAGTGCCCGCGTGACAGCGCGCGCAACGGGCATCGGGTCCTTCCCCGGCGACACCCAGCGCGACTTCGACGAAGCGGTCGCGCTCGTCCTCGGGGAACTGGCCGCTGACGAGCACGGACTGCCGTTCCTGCCCGAGGTCCCCGGCCGGGGCGCGCCGGCGGGCATGATCGGACGCACCCTCGGCCTGGTCGGCGGCCTCGACGCCGACCTCCAGCCGAGCGGCTGGCGGCTGACCGGCACCAGTGGTGCGCCGGCCCGGGACCAGCGCCGGGCCCGCAGCCAGGCCTCCCAGGACCTGGACGGACTCGAGGAGCGGGCCTCGGGCCACACCGGTCCGTTCAAGGTCCAGGTCACCGGACCGTGGACGCTCGCGTCCAGCGTCGAGCGCCCGCGCGGCGACAAGATCCTCGCCGACCACGGTGGCCGCCGTGAGCTGGCGCAGGCGCTCGCCGAGGCCGTGACCGACCACCTTGCCGACGTACGACGCCGGCTGCCTGCCGTGACGGAGCTGATCCTGCAGATCGACGAACCGGCCCTGCCCGCCGTGCTCGCCGCCGCGATCCCGACGGCGTCCGGTTTCAGCCGGCACCGTGCCATTCATCCGCCCGAGGCCAGCCAGGCGCTGGAGTGGGTCCTTGCTGCCGCGACCGACGCCGGGGCGACGCCCTGGGTGCACTGTTGTGCGCCCGACGTCCCGATCGGCCTGTTGCGTGGCGCCGGTGCCCGCGGGGTCATGGTCGATCTCGGTCTGCTCGATGCAACCGGTCACGACGCGGCGGGGGAGGCCCTCGAGGCCGGTGACACGATCGCGCTCGGCATCGTGCCGACGGCCGACGACCCCACCGGAGATGCCCCGCTCGTGGAGCGGGTGCGGCGCTGGCTCGACATGCTCGGCCTCGACCCCGAGCAGGTGGCCGGTTCGCTGGTCGTCTCGCCGGCCTGCGGGCTGGCCGGCGCGACGCCCGGTTGGCCGCGCCGTGCGCTCGAGCTGTCACACCTCGTGGCGCGTTCGCTCGACGGCTGACCCCGGAACGCAACGAAGCCCGTCGGAGCTTGCTCCGACGGGCTTCGTGCTGGGGGGATCAATCAGCCGACGTGGACACCCTCAGGGGCGTCGGTCGCCAGCTCGTCGTGCTTGACGTCCAGGAAGATCCAGATCACGGCCGAGGCCGCGAGCATCAGGATCGAGGCGGCCAGGAAGGCATGGGTGGCGCCCTCCGGGAAGCTCGAGCTGAAGATGGCGGCCTGGAGGAAGCCCGGGTCGACCTGTCCGCCGTTGGCGCCGAGCGCATCAGCCATCGGGCCGGCCACGTCGGAGGACTGCTTGTTGGTGAAGTGGAGCGCCACGGTGCTCAGCGTCGCGAGACCGATCGCGCCACCGACCTGCTGCATGGTGTTGAGCACGCCGGACCCGATGCCGGAGTCCTCGGCCCGCACGTGGTGCACCGCGGTGAGGGTCAGCGGCACGAAGACCAGGCCCATGCCGACGGCCATCATGATGATGTACGGGAAGATGTGCGTCCAGTAGTTGATGTCCGCGCCACCGTCGGCGAGCGCGGCGAGCACTGCCTTCGGGGACTCGTCGATCGGGATGCGGGAGAACATGAACAGGGCGACCGCCGCCAGCAGGGTTCCGGTGCCGGCGAGGACGCGCGCATCGACCCGGGAGATCAGGTTCGACGAGAGCGCGGCGCCGATCACGATGCCGAAGGAGAACGGCAGGAAGGCGAAGCCGGCCTCGAGCGAGCTGAAGCCCATGATCTGCTGGATGAACAGGCTCAGGAAGAAGAACATCGAGAACATCGCGGCCGGAGCGATCATCATGGCCGCGAAGCTGGTGGCCCGGGTGCGGTTGGCGAAGATCCGGACCGGCAGCAGCGGGTGCTCGACCCGCGACTCGATGAACGCGAACCCGGCCAGCAGGGCGACACCGGCGACGAGCGGAATGATCGTCTGGGGGTCGTCCCATCCGTAGGCCTCCTCGCCCGCACGAGACAGGCCGAAGACGATGCCGAGCAGGCCGAGCGTTCCGGTGATGGCACCGGGGATGTCCATCTCACCGGGGTGCGACTCGGACTCGGTGAGCACGCGAGGCACGAGGAACGCGGCGACCAGGCCGATCGGGACGTTGATCAGGAACGTCATCCGCCAGCCCTCGACGTCGAGCCCGACGAAGGAGTCGAGTCCGGTGAGCCAGCCGCCGAGGATCAGGCCGATCGCCGCGCCGACGCCCGACATGGTGGCGTAGGCCGCCATCGCACGGTTGCGCGCCGGTCCGGCCGGGAAGGTGGTGGTGATCAGCGCCAGGGCCGCGGGGGCAGCCATCGCGGCGCCCACGCCCTGCAGCGCACGGGAGGCGAGCAGCATGGCCTCGTTGGTGGCCAGGCCACCGAGGGCCGAGGCCACGGCGAACGTCGCGAGACCGATCATGAACAGCTTGCGTCGTCCGTAGAGGTCGCCGAGGCGGCCGCCGAGGAGCAGCAGGCCACCGAAGGCGAGCGCGTAGCCGGTGACGATCCAGGTCAGGTTGGCCTGGGAGATGTCCAGGTCCGCGCCGATGAACGGCAGGGCGATGTTGGCGATGGTGGAGTCGAGAACCACCATCAGCTGGGCGGTGAGGATGAGCACGAGCGCGAGGCCGGCGTGCTTGCTGGGTGTGGAGACCTCGGCGTCTGCGGACGAGGTCGTCTCCGCAGGGTCGAGTGATTCGACGTCGGTCATGGGTGATTCCTTCGTGAGGTGGTGATGATGCGTCAGGGTCAGCCGCGGGTGGCGGCGGGGAGAATGATCTGGTCGATCACGCGGGCGATCAGGTCCGGAGTGGGCGGATCGCCGAGCAGGAACATGCGGTGCAGG
>NZ_JBMCZA010000217.1:76340-76510 GCF_048654705.1 Nocardioides sp. CPCC 206348 | reverse complement strand
GCATCGCGGCCGATCGCCGTGATCACGCTGCCGAGCAGGTCGGTCTGGTGCTTGTCGGTGAGGCCGCCGCTGCCACAGAACACGGACAGGAGGTCACCGCGCAGGCTGCCGGTGTCGTCCTTGACGACCAGCGGAGCCTTCTGTGCCATCAGCGCATCGATGACGAGGGA
>NZ_JBMCZA010000217.1:76186-76330 GCF_048654705.1 Nocardioides sp. CPCC 206348 | reverse complement strand
ATGATGCCGGGCAGAGCGGTCGAGAGCAGGTCGATGTCCACGTCGTCGCGCAGCTCGCCCCGATCCCGGGCCCGCTCGTAGATCTGTCGGCCGACCGCGGCCTTCGGTGCGATGAAGCGGTTGCGGAACTCGGCAGCGAACTCG
>NZ_JBMCZA010000217.1:76032-76176 GCF_048654705.1 Nocardioides sp. CPCC 206348 | reverse complement strand
ATGATGCCGGGCAGAGCGGTCGAGAGCAGGTCGATGTCGGCGTCGTCACGCAGCTCGCCCCGATCGCGGGCCCGCTCGTAGATCTCCCGGCCGACGGCCGCCTTCGGTGCGATGAAGCGGGTACGGAACTGGGCAGCGAACTCC
>NZ_JBMCZA010000217.1:75916-76022 GCF_048654705.1 Nocardioides sp. CPCC 206348 | reverse complement strand
TCCGTTTCGCAACCTCTTTCGTACGACGACGTCCGGAGATGCTCGTCGAGCCTGACAGGCGCCGCCGACATCGGTCCCCGCAGCGGTTCCCACATCGGTCCCCACA
>NZ_JBMCZA010000217.1:74933-75906 GCF_048654705.1 Nocardioides sp. CPCC 206348 | reverse complement strand
AACACGGACAGGAGGTCACCGCGCAGGCTGCCGGTGTCCTCCTTGGCGACGAGCGGCGCCTTCTGTGCCATCAGCGCATCGATGACGAGGGCGGCCTTGCCGTCCCACTTGCGGTAGAGCGTCGCCTTCGACGCCTTGGCGCGGGACGCAACAGCGTCCATGGTGAGGCGGTCGTAGCCGACCTCCGCCAGGACCTCGAGCGTGGCCTCGAGCAGTTCCTGCTCGCGGTCGCCCTCGACGCGGGGGCGGGTGCCCGCCTCCGGTGAGGTGGGGCTCGTTCGAGGTGACATGGTGCTCGGTGCTCCTGACGGGTGGGCCTGAATGGAACGGTACGGTTCCGTTTCACTAAGATAGTACGGAACGGTTCCGTTTCGCAACCTCTTTCGTACGACGACGTCCGGAGCTGCTAGTCGAGCCTGACAGGCGCCGCCGACATCGGTCCCCCCAGCGGTTCCCGCATCGGTCCCCACGCCGGTCCCGGGTCGCGGAGCAGTTGTCGGCGGCGCGCGGCAAGATGGTCCCCATGAGCGACGCCACCTCTCCCGTCGTACCGGCCGAGGCCCGCGAGGAGCACGCCACCGTCTCCGAAGAGCTGGAGGATGCGCGCTGGCGCTACTACGTGCTCGACGACCCGACCCTGTCCGATGCGGACTTCGACAAGCGGATGCGGCGGCTGGAGGCGCTCGAGGAGGAGTTCCCCGAGCTGCGCACGCCGGACTCCCCGACGCAGAAGGTCGGGGGAGCGGTGTCGACCGACTTCACCGCGGTCGACCACCTCCAGCGGATGGAGAGCCTCGACAACGCGTTCTCGTTCGAGGAGCTGGGTGCCTGGCATGCGCGCCTGGGTCGCGACGGGATCGAAAGCCCCGCGTTGCTGTGCGAGCTCAAGGTCGACGGCCTGGCCATCAACCTGCTCTACGAACAGGGCCGCCTGGTGCGTGCGCTGACCCGGGGCGACGGACGGACGGGGGAG
>NZ_JBMCZA010000217.1:73235-74883 GCF_048654705.1 Nocardioides sp. CPCC 206348 | reverse complement strand
CTCGTCGAGGTCCGGGGCGAGGTCTACCTGCCGGCCCTCGCGTTCGAGCGGCTGAACGTCTCGATGACCGAGGCGGGCAAGCCTGCGTTCGCCAACCCGCGCAACGCGGCGGCCGGTTCGCTGCGCCAGAAGGACCCGCGCGTCACCGCGACCCGCGACCTGGGCATGGTCTGCCACGGCATCGGCGCGCGTCAGGGGTTCGAGCCGACCGCGCAGTCGGAGGCCTATCGGGCGCTCGCCGCCTGGGGCCTGCCGGTGTCGGAAGCGGTCAAGGTGCTGCCGACGCTGGCCGACGTCGAGGGCTACATCGAGAACGCGGGCGAGCACCGGCACACGATCGTGCCCTACGACATCGACGGTGTCGTGATCAAGGTCGACGACGTCAGCCTGCAGCGCCGCCTGGGCTCGACCAGCCGGGCGCCGCGCTGGGCGATCGCGTACAAGTACCCGCCCGAGGAGGTGAACACCAAGCTCCTGCGGATCGACGTCAACACCGGCCGCACCGGCCGGGTGACGCCGTTCGGCGTCATGGAGCCCGTGAAGGTGGCGGGCTCGACCGTCGAGATGGCCACCCTCCACAACGGCTACGAGGTCAGGCGCAAGGACGTCCGCCCCGGCGACACCGTGATCCTCCGCAAGGCCGGCGACGTCATCCCCGAGATCGTCGGCCCGGTGCTCGCGCTGCGGCCCGAGGGCCTGCCCGAGTGGGTGATGCCGACGGCCTGTCCGTCCTGTGCCACCGACCTCGTCGAGCAGAAGGAGGGCGACAAGGACCGGCGGTGCCCCAACCACGAGCACTGCCCGGCGCAGGTCCGCGAGCGCGTGCACCACGTCGCCGGACGCGGGGCCTTCGACATCGAGGGCCTCGGCTACGAAGCAGCGGTCGCGCTGCTCGACTCCGGTGCCCTTCGCAACGAGGGCGACGTCTTCGACCTCTCCGTCGAGAAGCTGCTGGTCACGCCGCTCTTCACGCGCGCGCCGAAGAAGGACGAGACGGGGCCGCAGCTGAGCGCCAATGGACAGAAGCTGCTCGACAACCTCGGCGAGCGCAAGGCCACCGTGCCGCTGTGGCGCGTGCTGGTCGCGCTCTCCATCCGCCACGTCGGCCCGACGGCCGCCCGTGCCCTGGCCACCGAGTTCGGCTCGATGGAAGCGATCCGGGCGGCGAGCGAGGCCGACCTGGCTGCCGCCGAGGGCGTCGGACCGACCATCGCCGCCGCCGTCATCGAGTGGTTCGCCGTCGACTGGCACGTCGCGATCGTCGAGAAGTGGGCGGCGTCCGGCGTGGCGATGGCGGACCAGCGTGACGAGTCCGTCGCGCGCACACTCGAGGGCCTCACCATCGTGGTGACCGGCTCCTTGCAGGACTTCTCCCGCGATTCAGCGAAGGAGGCGATCCTGTCGCGTGGCGGGAAGGCGGCCGGTTCGGTGTCGAAGAAGACCGACTTCGTCGTCATCGGCGAGAACGCCGGCTCCAAGGCCGAGAAGGCCGAACAGCTGGGGGTTCCGATCCTCGACGAGGACGGCTTCAAGCGACTCCTGGCCGACGGGCCGCCGGAGGGCACACTGGAGCCATGAGGCGGTGGATCCCGGCGGTGCTGCTCGGACTCCTGGCCGCGTCCTGCTCGGGCGCCGACGAGTCCGGTGA
>NZ_JBMCZA010000217.1:64795-73180 GCF_048654705.1 Nocardioides sp. CPCC 206348 | reverse complement strand
ACCACCCGGGCCGCCGTACCGCACCAGGTGTCGTTGCCCGCGCTGCGTGAGAAGACGTACGACGGCGACGGGCTGACGCTCGGCGCCGAAGTCCTGCGGACGGCGAACCACACGCAGTACGACGTGACCTACCGCAGCGGCACCCTCACGATCTCGGGTCGGCTCGCCGTACCCCACGGCGACGGGCCGTTCCCCGCCGTCGTCCTGGCGCACGGCTACATCGAGCCCTCGATCTACAAGGTCGGGCAGGGGATGACCCGTGAGCGTGCGTGGTTCGGCGACCACGGGTACGTCGCGCTGCACGTCGACTACCGCGGCCACGGCGGGTCCGACCCCGACCGCAGCAGGGGACTGGACCTGCGGATGGGCTACACCGAGGACGTCATCAACGCCGTCCACGCATTGCGGGCGTGGGACGGGCCGGTCGACGACGAACGCATCGGCCTCGCGGGCCGCTCGATGGGCGGGGGAGTCGTGCAGAACGCACTCGTCGTCGCGCCCGGCCTCGCGGACGCGGGCGTCGTGTTCGCGTCGGTGAGCTCGATCGCATCCGAGAACTTCGACCACTTCATCCGCTCCGACGGGGGACGCAACGCCATCACCGGCGCGATCCTGAAGGCGTACGGCGAACCCAGGGACAACCCGGACTTCTGGGGTGGCATCAGTGCGCGCACCTACTTCGACGACATCACCGAACCGGTCCTGGTCCACCACGGCACTGCCGACGACACGTGCCCGATCCGCTGGAGTCGCCAGACCACACGAGCCATGCGGCGGGCGGGGGTCGACGTGACCCTGCTGACCTACGCCGGGGAGCAGCACGCGTTCGGACCGCAGTTCGAGCGGGCCATGGAGAAGACCGGCGAATTCCTCGATCGCCACCTTTCCTGAGACGACCGCTCTCCGCCACTACGCTGGTGCCTCCGAACCACGCTCGAAAGGCGCGACGTTGGCACGCATTCCCGGTGTGGGCGACCTGCTCGGTCCCTACCGGATCACCCGCGAACTCGGTGCGGGCGGCATGGGGATCGTGTTCGAGGCGATCGAGGAAGGGCTCGGCCGTCGGGTCGCGCTGAAGGTGCTCTCGCTGCAGCTGGCCTCCGAGCCGGAGTTCCGCACCCGGTTCACCCGGGAGGCGTCGGTGCTGGCGCGCAGCGACAGCCCCCACATCATCCAGGTCTACAGCCACGGCGAGCAGGACGGCTGCCTCTACCTCGCGACCCAGTTCGTGTCCGGGGGCGACCTGGCGGCCCGCGTCGCAGGCGAAGGACTCCCCACGCCCGACGTGGCGCTCGACATCGCCGCCCAGGTCGCGTCGGCGCTCGCCGACGCCCACGCCGTCGGGGTGATCCACCGCGACGTGAAGCCGCACAACGTGCTGCTCCGCTCCGGCCAGGACCAGGTGCACGCCTACCTCTGCGACTTCGGCATCGCCCGGGACGGCGAGTCCTCGCTGACCAGCAGCGGCGTCGTCGCGGGCACCTACGCCTACCTCGCGCCGGAGCGGTTCCGTGGCGAGGTCGCCACCCCGGCCAGCGACACCTACGCCCTCGGCTGCCTGCTGTGGTTCCTGCTCGCCGGCCGTCCTCCGTACGACGGTGGGCTGGTCCAGCTCGCCCACCAGCACGAGTTCTCCGCGATCCCGCAGCTGCCCGGGGCTTCGGACCAGATCAACGGGTTCCTGCGGCGCGCGATGGCCAAGGACCCGGCGGCACGTCACCCCAGCGCAGCGGCCGCCGCCGCCGAGCTGCGCGCCATCCGGGCCAGCGGGCGCCTGCCCGACCAGCGCTTCGTCGTACCTCCTCCGGAGGCGCCGCCGTACCCCTCAGGCCCGTCGTATCCGTCGGGTCCGTCCTACCCGTCGGGTCCGTCCTATGGGTCGGGCCCGTCGTACTCCTCGGGCCCGTCGGCTCCGTCGTACGTCTTCGCGGCGCCGGTTCCCCCGCCGCCGCTGGCGCAGCCGCCGGTGTCCAGCCCGCCACCCTCCTACGCGACTCCCAGCCTGAACACTCCGGTTCCGCGGTCGCGCCGCGGTCCGCTCGTCGCGGTCATCGCGGTGCTGGCCGCCCTGGTGATCGGTGTCGGCGGCGGTGCCGCGTGGCACTTCCTGCGCGACGACGGCACCGGACCCCGCACCGACGACCGGACCCCCGGCCCGACGCTGAGCCCCGAACCGCGGGAGACGCCTACCGGCGACGAGACCCTGGACGCGCCCGGGGTACAGGAGGGGCCGGTCACGCGCGCCGACGTCAACGGTGACGGCAGCGACGACACGATCCTCATCGACAACAGCGCCGACCAGACCCTCGTGCTGACGTCCAGCGAAGGGACCGACACGGGCTTCGGCGACCTCCAGATCTGGTCAGGGACGGCGTACGGCACCGCGAAGGTGGTGCGGGGAGACTTCTCCGGTGACGGCCGTGCCGACCTGGCCCTCGTCGAGACGGACCGGATCCGGGTGGCGCGCTCGAACGGCGTCGACTTCGACGCACCGGAGGACTGGGGTGACGTCCAGCTGCCCGACAAGTTCAGGGTGACCGCAGGCGACTTCGACGGGGACGGCGTGACCGACCTGGCCTACCTGACCGGCGCAGGCGAGAGCTTCATCGCGATCGATGTCGCCCTGTCCGACGGCTCGACGTTCGGCACCTCCAGCAACTGGGCGGTCGTCGACGGCTGGAAGTTCGAGGACATGAAGATCGGGGCCGGCGACTTCGATGCCGACGGTGACGCGGACCTGATCGAGCTCGGCAAGCCCACCGAGGGCGGCATCGACCTGCGGCTGTTCCGCTCCGATCGCAGCACCTTCGAGGACAACGAGCTCTGGCTCTACTCCGCCACCTGGGAGTGGGACCGGACCCATCCGGTCATCGGTGACTTCGACGGCGACGGCGATGCCGACGTGGTCGCGATGCTGGACGAGGGCAACGCCCGTTTCGTCCGCATCCTCTCGGAGGGCACCACCCCCGAGATCGAGGCCCAGCACGTCGACATCGACGACGTCGCCTTCGCAGAAGCGCGACCGGTCGCGGCCGACACCGACGGTGACGGGACGACCGACCTCGTGCTGCTGGACCGGGCCACGGCCACGGTGCGGCAGCTGCGCTACGAGAGCGACGGGCTCCACGAGACCGGCCGGGTCTCGGCCTCGATCGACGCCGACAGCACCGTCGTCGTCGGCATCACGCGCTGAGCGCAGCCAGCCACGCCTCGGAAGCGGTGGGCCCGGCGAGGAGGGTGAACCCGACCTCGGGATGGGTCTCGCCGAGCGTCGCGAGCCACGTCAGGTCCGGCTCGGAGCCGTCGGCGCGCATCCGGCGCACGGTCCGGCGCACCAGGCCCCGCAGCGTGCCCGGTTCCTCGTGGGTCACGTGCACCACGAGCTCGGCCCGGTCGAGCAACAAGGCCCGCGTGGCGTCGTACTCGCTGGTGGTGACCCAGCCGTCGAAGGACGCCAGCTCACCGGCCTCGGACGGATCGGTGAGCTCGGCCAGCGGCACGAGGGGGACGTCGAGGACGGCAGCGAGCCGCTCGAGGAAGCTCGTCATGGCTGGTCCAGCGGTCCCCGCGGTGATCACCCGCTGCGGGATCCGCGGCGGAGTGGGAGTGGGCGGGTACACCCGGCGGATTCTAGGCACCCCCTCGGGACCTAGAATCACCGCCATGTCTCAACTCTCCCGCGACGAGGTGGCCCACCTGGCCGATCTCGCCCGGATCGACCTCGATGCCGCCGAGCTGGACCACCTGGCCCCCCAGCTCAACGTGATCCTCGAGGCGGTCGCGTCCATCAGCGGAGTGGCCGGTGACGACGTCCCGCCGACGTCCCACCCCATCCCGCTCACGAACGTCTTCCGCGAGGACGTCGTGGTGCCCGGCCTGACCGCCGAGCAGGCGCTGTCCGGCGCGCCGGAGGCCGAGGAGCAGCGCTTCCGCGTGCCGCGGATCCTGGGGGACGAGCAGTGAGCACCCCCATGAACGGCTGGATCACGAAGACCGCCGCCGAGCTGGTCGACGCCCTCGCCGCGGGCGAGACCACCTCGGTCGAGCTGACGCAGGCCCACCTGGACCGGATCCAGGCAGTCGACGGCGATGCCACCTCCGGCATCCACGCCTTCCTCCACGTCGACGCCGAGGGCGCGCTCGCGCAGGCTGCCGAGTCCGACGCCCGCCGCGCCGCGGGCGAGACCCGCCACCTGCTCGACGGTGTCCCGATCGCCGTCAAGGACGTGCTGGCCACCCAGGGACTCCCCACGACGTGTGGGTCGAAGATCCTCGAGGGCTGGATCCCGCCGTACGACGCCACGGTGGTCCGCAAGGTCAAGGCCGCAGGTCTGCCGATCCTCGGCAAGACCAACATGGACGAGTTCGCGATGGGCTCCTCGACGGAGCACTCCGCCTACGGCCCCACCCGCAACCCCTGGGACCAGACCCGGATCCCCGGTGGTTCCGGTGGCGGCTCGGCGGCGGCCGTCGCCGCCTTCGAGGCGCCGCTGGCCCTCGGCACCGACACCGGTGGCTCGATCCGCCAGCCCGGTGCCGTGACCGGCACGGTCGGCGTGAAGCCGACGTACGGCGCGGTCTCGCGCTACGGCCTCGTCGCGCTCGCCAACAGCCTCGACCAGGTCGGCCCGGTCACCCGGACCGTCCTCGACTCGGCGCTGCTCCACGAGCTGATCGGCGGGCACGACCCGCTCGACTCGACCTCGGTCAACCAGCCGGTCGGTGCGTTCGTCGAGGCGGCCCGACAGGGTGCCGCCGGCGACCTGGCCGGGCTCAAGGTCGGCGTCATCAAGGAACTGGCCGGCGACGGCTGGCAGCCCGGCGTGATGTCGCGCTTCGCCGAGACGGTGGAGCTGCTCACCGAACTGGGCGCCGAGGTCACCGAGATCGCCTGCCCGTCGTTCGTGCACGCCATGGCGACGTACTACCTGATCCTCCCGGCCGAGTGTTCCTCGAACCTCGCCAAGTTCGACGCCATGCGCTACGGCCTGCGCGTCGTCCCGGACGGCGACCCGTCCGCGGAGACGGTCATGCGTGCCACCCGCGACGCCGGCTTCGGTGACGAGGTGAAGCGCCGGATCATGATCGGCACCTACGCCCTGTCCAGCGGCTACTACGACGCCTACTACGGCCAGGCGCAGAAGGTCCGCACGCTCATCTCGCGCGACTTCGCGGCTGCCTTCGAGCAGGTCGACGTCCTCGTGTCGCCGACGTCCCCGACGACGGCGTTCCCGCTGGGCGACAAGCTCGACGACCCGCTGGAGATGTACCTCCAGGACCTCGCCACCATCCCGGCCAACCTCGCCGGTGTCCCCGGCATCTCGGTGCCCGCGGGCCTCGCCGAGGAGGACGGCCTCCCGGTCGGCTTCCAGGTGCTGGCGCCGGCGCTGGCCGACGACCGGCTCTACCGGGTGGGTGCGGCCGTCGAGGCGGCACTGACCACGCGGTGGGGCGGGCCCATCCTTGCGAAGGCACCAACCCTTGGGGGAGCCCGATGACTGAAACGCTGATTCCGTTCGACGAGGTGATCGAGAAGTTCGATCCCGCCCTCGGCCTCGAGATCCACGTCGAGCTCAACACCAACACGAAGATGTTCTGCGGTTGTCCCGCGGTCTTCGGCGGCGAGCCCAACACGCAGGTCTGCCCGACGTGCCTCGGTCTGCCCGGTGCCATGCCCGTCGTGAACGGCAAGGCCGTCGAGTCGGCCATCCGGATCGGCCTCGCGCTCAACTGCGAGATCGCGGAGTGGTGCCGGTTCGCCCGGAAGAACTACTTCTACCCGGACATGCCGAAGAACTTCCAGACCTCCCAGTACGACGAGCCGATCGCCTTCGAGGGCTTCCTCGACGTCGACGTGGAGGGCGAGACCTTCCGCATCGAGATCGAGCGCGCCCACATGGAGGAGGACACGGGCAAGTCGCTGCACGTCGGTGGCTCCGACGGCCGCATCCACGGCGCCGACTACTCGCTGGTCGACTACAACCGTGCCGGCATCCCCCTGATCGAGATCGTCACCAAGCCGATCCTGAACACGGGCGACAAGGCACCGCTGGTTGCCAAGGCCTACGTCTCCGCGATCCGGGACCTGATCGTCGCCCTCGGTGTCTCTGATGCGCGGATGGACCAGGGCTCGATCCGCGCCGACGTGAACCTGTCGCTCGCGCCCAAGGGCGCCGGCGGTCTCGGCACCCGTTCGGAGACCAAGAACGTCAACTCGCTGCGCTCGGTCGAGCGCGCGGTGCGCTACGAGATGGCGCGCCACGCCGGCATCCTGCTCGACGGTGGATCGGTGCTCCAGGAGACCCGTCACTTCCACGAGAACGACGGCTCCACGTCGTCGGGTCGCGAGAAGTCCGACGCCGAGGACTACCGCTACTTCCCCGAGCCCGACCTGGTGCCGGTCGCGCCGAGCCGCGAGTGGGTCGAGGAGCTGCGCGGGACCCTGCCCGAGAACCCCGCCGAGCGGCGCGTGCGCCTGCAGGGCGACTGGGGCTTCACCGACCTCGAGATGCGCGACGCAGTCGCCGCCGGCGCGATCGAACTGATCGAGGAGACCGTTGCGCAGGGCACGGCGCCGCAGTCGGCCCGCAAGTGGTGGGTCGCCGACCTGCTGCGCCGTGCGAACGATGCCGGCGTCGAACTGGCGGCGGTCGGAGTGACACCGACGCAGGTGGCGGCGGTCCAGGCACTCGTCGACGCCAAGACGATCAACGACAAGCTGGCCCGTCAGGTTTTCGACGGGCTCATCGCAGGTGAGGGCACGCCCGCGGAGATCATCGAGAAGCGTGGCCTGGCCATGGTCTCCGACGACGGTCCGTTGCTGGCTGCCATCGACGAGGCCCTCGCCGCTCAGCCGGACATCGCCGAGAAGATCCGCGGAGGCAACCTCGCTGCTGCTGGGGCGATCATCGGTGCAGTCATGAAGGCCACCCGTGGTCAGGCCGACGCCGGCCGGGTCCGCGAGCTCATCCTGGAGAAGCTGGCCTGACGATCACCCCACCGGCGTCTCGGGCGCCGCTGGGGTGCAGGGACCGGTCTCCCCGCGCAGGATCGGCCGGACATCGACGTCCACGGACGTCGTACCGGAGGACCAGGCGCGGTCGTCGAGGTCCTCGTCGCGCAGTGCTTCGAGGGTGACGACGTCGCTGCCCGTCACCACGATGCACGGGTCGCCGAGCCCGGTCGATCCCTGGTCGTACTCCGCGAGGGGACGCGACAGCGGCCAGTCGATGGACGCGTCCTCGACCTCGCCGTTGTCGGTGAGGACCAACCCCACCTGTTCGGGCCGGTACGACGCCCGCCCGGTCGCGATGTCGCCGTCGGTCCTGACGGCAGCGGTCTCGGCGAGGTCGTCCAGCTCGGCGATCGCGTCGAGCAGCCGGTCCCATTCGTGGTCGTCGACGTCCTCGTCATGGCCCAGGCCGTAGACGGAGACGGCTTCGGGCCGACCGCCGAGTGTCGTGAACACCGACGTCACCGGCTGGTCGGTCCACTCGCTCCTCTCGTAGTCGTGCTTCCCGAACGCGACCGTCCTGAAGGCCTCGCGCACCCGGGTCAACCCGTCCGGGGTCAGCGTGAACGTGTCGACGCCGAGGCCGTCCTCCCCGTTGAGGAAGACCGTTCCATCGGTCCGCACCTCCGCGTCGGGGACCCGGGTTCCCGGCTCTCCGCTCCCGCCCGTGGAGTAGACCGACACGAGCACGTCGGCGGCGTGGGCGCTGACCACGTCGGGGCTGGCGAGGGTGCCGTGCCCGGGGCCGTTGAGGGTGACGTCGATGGGCGGGTCGGAGGAGTCGCCACAGGCGGTGAGGCCGAAGACGAGCAGGGTCCCGAGAGCCGCGGCGTGGTGTCGTCGCATGCCAGGTAGGACGCGCGGGCGACCGCCGTGGTTCCCGGGGTCGCCTGGGTCGCCGGGGCTCAGTCGACGATGTGCAGGTTGGTGATGGAGATCCAGCCCCGGTTCCCGTTGAGGGTCTCGACCGCGACCCACTCGGGGTGGCCGTCGACCCGCTCGCCACGCTCGGTGATCCAGCGGGTGTTGAACTCCTTGCCGCGGATGAAGGTCGCGATCGTGCGGTCCCTCGTGCTCGGCCCCTGGCGGACGTTCGTGGTGGTGCTGACCCGGAAGGTCCAGTCACCGGCGGTCCCGGCGTGCGGGGCCCTGCCGATGGTCGAGACGTACCGGGCGGACGACCGGCGGGCCTTGCCGTAGATGGTGTGCCAGCGCGTCAACTGGGTCATGGGGGAGACCTTTCCGGTGGGCTCGGCGGAAGACGTTCTGCAGGACAGACGTTGCGGAACGCCAGAAGGTTGCGTCCGCAAGCCGAAAGCACAGAAACTGCGCTCCGGAACCAGTCATTTCGGGGCATGTCAAGGCAGGTAAAT
>NZ_JBMCZA010000217.1:63691-64785 GCF_048654705.1 Nocardioides sp. CPCC 206348 | reverse complement strand
GCCAGCAGCCCGGACGGCTACTACACCAAGCCCATCGCGCCGGGCGGCAACCAGGCACTGACCCTCAAGATCCCGATCCCCGTCGGCACGGCGCCCGTCGAGCACTACTCGTCGGTCAACCTCTACGCGACCGATGGCGCGTACATCGACAGCAAGAACCTCATCGCCGAGGAACCGGCTGTGCTGACCGGATCCACCGCGCAGGACCTCTTCGTCAAGAACGGCGGTCAGCTGGCCGTGGGTGGACCGGGCCGGCCGGCACAGGCGATGACGGCGCCGACCATCTCCGGAACCCAGGCCGCGGCGTTCACCGCCACGTTGCAGAACTCGACTGCTGCGTCGGCAGTGATCGGGTTCCAGCTCTATGACGACGGCTGCGCCCAGGTGGTCGTCAAGGACGGCAGTCTGGACGTCACCGCGGCAGCCCGCAACGGCACGTACCAGACACCGCCGTTGGCGAGGCTCGGCAAGCGGAACCTCACGATCTCCGTCAAGAACGTTCTTGCCGGCTGCCCGCGTGCGACCGTCTACGTGTACTCGAAGATAGGTGCAGCGCCCCCGCAGCAACTGTCGATCCTGCTCGCCAACAAGGCGGCCTGAGTCGTCCGTCCGACGGCGACCGGAACCCGCTCTCCACGAGCCGGATCCGGTCGTCGTCGACCTTGTGCGGACTGGTCATTCCGAGGCATGTGGATGCGGGTAAAGCGGTCTAGCGTCGATCGGTGACGGACCATCATGGGGGTGGTTCGCACCCATGACTGGGGGAGTCCCCGATGCAACCGTTCAACAACGCACGGAGGGCGCTCGCCGTCCTCGTCACCGGGATCGTGGCCGCTCTGGCTGGGGCCCTGCTGATCGTCCCGCCAGCCAGCGCAGCGAGCCATGCCGGTGAAGTGCTCCTGCGTGGCCCCGGCGGATCTGCCTACACCCGCGCCTACGCGGTCAGCCTGGTCGGCAAGGAGGGCGCCACCATGACGTACACCTTCCAGGTCCGCAACACCGGCACCACGCTGGCGCAGTACCGGATCAACATCCAGGACTGGAGCGGCGCCCAGGCACAGCTGTACGACGGCACGCTGCTCCTCAAGTCGCTG
>NZ_JBMCZA010000217.1:63559-63681 GCF_048654705.1 Nocardioides sp. CPCC 206348 | reverse complement strand
GCGTCGATCGGTGACGGACCATCATGGGGGTGGTTCGCGCTACCCACGGGGAGTCCCCGATGCAACGCTTGAAGAGAACTCGCAGGGCGCTCGCTGCGCTCGTTGTCGGGACCGGGGCCGTG
>NZ_JBMCZA010000217.1:61757-63549 GCF_048654705.1 Nocardioides sp. CPCC 206348 | reverse complement strand
GGATCCGGTCGTCGTCGACCTTGTGCGGACTGGTCATTTCGAGGCATGTCAAGGCGGGCAAATCGGTCTAGCGTCGGTCGGTGACGGACCATCATGGGGGTGGTTCGCGTCCACTCCTTGGGGGAGTCCCGATGCAACGCTTGAAGAGAACTCGCAGGGCACTCGCCGCCCTGGTCCTCGGGATCGGCGCCGTCCTGGCCGCGTCCCTCGTCGTCGTACCGGCCGCCAACGCGGCCAGCCACTCCGGCCTGCTCGTCGTGAAGGGGCCCAACGGGTCCGCCTACACCGCCGGGCACGCGGTCAGCCTCGCCGGCAAGGAGGGGGCGCTGATGACGTACACGTTCCAGGTCCGCAACACCGGGACGACGCTGGCGCAGTACCGCATCAACATCAGTGACTGGACCGGTGCCCAGGCCCAGCTGTACGACGGCACGCTGCTCCTCAAGCCCCTCGCGAGCAGCCCCGACGGCTACTACACCAAGGCGCTCCCGCCCGGTGGCAACCAGACCCTGACGGTCAAGATCCCGATCCCGGTCGGCACCGCTCCCTATGAGCACTACTCCACCGTCAACCTGTACGGGACCGACGGGTACTTCATCGACACCGTGTACCTCGTGGCCGAGGAACCGGCGGTCCTCGCGGGAGCGACCCCCGCCGACCTCTTCCTCAAGAACGGCAGCCAGCTGGCCGTCGGTGGACCGGGACGGTTCAACCAGATCGTGACCGCGCCGACCATCGCGGGCACCCAGGTCGCGACGTTCACCGCGACGCTCCAGAACTCGACCGCCCCCTCGGCGAGCATCGGATTCTGGGTCGAGTACGGGGGTCCCTGTGGTCCGGTCATCACCGTCAAGGATGGTGCTGTCGACGTCACTGCTGCCGCCCTCGCCGGGACCTACCTGAGTCCGCCGTTGGCCAAGCTCGGCAAGCGGAACCTGACGGTCACGGTCAAGAACATCGGCGCCAGTTGCACCTACGTCCAGATCTTCGTCCGCGCGAAGGTGCCCGGCGGGTCGTTCCAGCAGCCCTCGGTCATGGAGGTGAACAAGGCCGCCTGAGCACATGGCTCCGGAGCGACCGGACCTACGGCTCGACGAGCAGGATCCGGTCGTCCTCGGGGGCGGGCGTGCCGCGGCCGTCCTCGTTGCTGGTGGTCAGCCACAGCCGACCGTCGGGAGCCCGGGCGATCGTGCGCAGCCGGCCGTAGTCGCCGGCCGTCGCACCGTCGAAGTACGACGTCGGGTCACTGACCTGGCCACCGGCGACCTTGATCCGCCACAGGCGTTCGCCCTGCAGGGCAGCCATCCAGAGGTACCCGCCGGCGTACGCAAGACCGGAGGGAGACGCCACGCCCGTCTTCCAGGTCAGGTCGGGCTGGGTGAAGCGCTTGGGGCCACCCGTGCCCTCGACCTTCGGCCAGCCGTAGTTCGCCCCGGGCAGGATCCGGTTGAGCTCGTCGGCCTTGTCCTTGCCGAACTCCGAGGCCCACAGCGAGCCATCGGCGTCGAAGGCGAGGCCCTGCACATTGCGGTGGCCCCACGACCACACGGCCGAATTGAACGGGTTGCCGGGCGCGGGCTGGCCGTCAGTGGTGATCCGCAGGATCTTCCCGGCCAGCGACTTCCTGTTCTGCGAGAGCTGTTCCCGGCCGCCTTCGCCGGTCGACACGTAGAGGTAGCCGTCCGCTCCGAAGGCGAGCCGACCGCCGTCATGGATGTCGCCGGTCGGGATGCCGGTCAGGATCGGCTCGGGTTCGCCGAGCTCGCCCTCGTCGAGGCGGGCGCGCACGATC